>CAYSFT010000001.1:0-103577 GCA_964430755.1 uncultured Lachnospiraceae bacterium
TGGTAGCTATTTCTCTTTTTATTTGTCACCTATCAATTGTATCACAACACTTCCCGAATTTAACTTGTAAATAAATTCTCAAATCATGATTTAGAAAATGTTTGTTTATTGGATAGCGGGTAATAAGTTAAATATAAATTAATAATCTAATCTTGAATTGCACAAAAAAATATGATATAATTTTTAATAATGTCAAAATAAGAATCGGAGACTTTACATATGGATGATATGGATTATTACGAATGGGAAGCAAGCAAAAAGCGCTTTACGCCCGGTAAAATTATAAAATTCTTCTTCAAGCTGATTGCCGCAGTCATAATCATCGGTACGTTTGTGCTCATAATCGGACGCGGACAGCTCATGAAAGTTCCAAAGGCATTCACGGGAATAACCTGGACTGAAAGCATCGTTGACGCTTATAACAAAGGCGAGCTTGACGCCGTATACCAAACACCTCACGAAAGCTTTGACGTCAAGGGATATTATCACATATCAGACGTCGTACTCTCAAAATCGACAAATGAAGTCCAGCTGACTGTGCGCTATAACAAACGAAGCACTATAAATACGCTTATGGATTACTATTCGCTGACCGAGCGTCCGAGCGGTGAGGTTTTCATTTATATCCTTTCCGACGACTTGGGAAATACATACACGGATTACACCTTCGCGGCAACCTCAAACAATCTTCATGAATTCAGACGTGTGATCTTCTCGGATGTAGACCTTGAAAGCGCCGAAACGCTCTATCTCGACATATATTACGGCGAGCACGTTTCACCGGAATCAAAAATGTACGCAAGCTTCGTTGCATATGACGGAGAAATGCAGGTCATCCATCATACCCCGAGCGAAAATCTTGATAAAGACGATTTTTACAGACTCTCCGGCTTCAACCTTTCCAAACGTGCCGGAACAGTCGGACTTACACTGCGATATAACAGCGAAAACATAAAAAATACTTTATGTAAAAAATACGGACTTTCATCCCTTCCCGAAGATGTGGAGCTATTCACATATACTCTCACGGATGATGACGGCAATGTTTACAGAGACTATAATGTATCCGCTTCGAGCGAGGATGCTTATGAATTCCGCAATCTCACATTCTCGGACGTTGATTTAGCAAACACCGACACGCTCTATCTCACCGTTTACGCCTCTGATGCTGTAAATCGCGATATGCCAACCGAAGCATGCTTTAATATGTATATCGGAATCCCGAGCAACGAAGAACTTACATTCAAAAAAGCCGGAAGCACCAAGCTTACTTTCTCCGATGCCCCCGTATATATCTCGGAGCTTGAATGAAAACATATACGTATCAATATAACTTTTTATTGAAAGGAAAACCATTATGACTACTCCGGAAAAACTTACCGCACTGCGCTCTCTCATGAACTCCCGCGGTGTTGATATTCTCTTGATCACCTCCGACGACTATCATCAATCCGAATATGTCGGTGACTATTTTAAATCACGTGCATGGATCTCGGGCTTCACAGGCTCTGCCGGCACTCTTATTATAACCAAGGATGACGCCAAGCTCTTCACAGACGGACGTTACTATATCCAGGCGGAACGTCAGCTTGTAAACAGCACAATCGACCTTATGCGCTCGGGAAGCGAGGGTGTACCGACTCCAACTGAATATATGCTGTCGCTTTTGAACGATAAGGAGAAGCATTACAATGTCATCGCAACCGACGGAAAATGCGTCTCTGCCAAGGTTACGGATATGCTCCGTGCAAAGCTTCCAGAAGGTGCCAAACTCGTCTGTGACACCGATTTTCCGGGACTTATCTGGTCAGAGCGTCCTTCACTGCCGGCATCGAAAATATGGCAGCTTGATGAAAAATTCTGCGGTCGTTCACACAAGGAAAAGCTCGCTGATGTACGTGAGGTTTTGAAAAGCAAGAACTGCGATGCACTCGTCATGTCAAGTCTTTGCGATATCGCGTGGCTTTATAATCTGCGCGGAGACGATGTTGAGCATACGCCCGTGTTCCTGTCATACACTATCGTAACCGATACCGAGGATAAGCTTTTTGTAAATCCTGATGCCGTGTCAGACGTTAAAGCATCGCTTGAAGCTGGCGGTGTACAAGTCTTCAATTATGATGATTTCTATTCCCATCTCGCAAAGCTCGGCACAAAAACGGTGTTCGTTGATAAAACTGCAGTTTCGGAAGCTATCGTTGCGGCTCTCTCGGAATCGAAGCTCGTTTTCGGCGATAACCCGACTGTTATTATGAAAGCAAAGAAAAACGAAACCGAGCTTGAAAATCTTCGCCGCGCTCACATCGCAGACGGACTTGCTGTTACAAAAATGATGCTTGAGCTAAAATACGGCGACACGGAATTTGACGAACTATCTGTTGATAAATACCTCCTCGCACTTCGACGTGAGGCTGCCGAAAAGGTCGGCGTTACGATGCTTGATGAATCTTTCGGCGCGATCTGCGCATTTGGTGCGAACGCAGCTATGGCTCACTATTCGGCAACGCCCGAAAATTATTCCAAAATTGACAAAACCGCACCTGTACCGATGCTTCTTATCGACTCGGGCGGACAGTACCTTGAGGGTACAACGGATATCACACGTACATTCATACTCGGAAAAATTCCGGAGGAGGTGAAAAAGCACTATACACTGACAGCCTGCGGTATGCTCCGACTCGCAAACTTGACATTCCTCGAGGGCGCAACCGGAACGGCAATGGATATCGTCTGCCGCCAACTTATGTGGGAGCACGGTATTGACTTCCGCCACGGAACAGGACACGGCGTCGGATATCTGCTTTCTGTTCACGAGGGGCCAAACCGCTTCCATTGGCTGCGCGGTGACGCAAAAATCGAAGATGGTATGATAACAACTGACGAGCCCGGCATATACGTTGAGGGAAGTCACGGAATCAGAATCGAAAATGAGCTTATTGCAAGAAAATCGCTTCACAACGAATACGGACAGTTCATGCACTTTGAGAACCTCACGTTCTGTCCGATTGACCTTGACGGAATCGACACTTCTCTGCTTGACCGCTCCGACATCAGAAAGCTCAACGAGTATCACAAATCGGTCTATGACACCCTCGCACCGTATCTCTGCGCAAACGACCGTGAGAAACTCGCATATCTCACAAGAGAGATAGCGTAGACTCTTGACAAAAGACTTAAAATATTGTATAATTATTGAGTGTAAAATAACTTTGGTGCTGTTCTTCAAATAAGAACAACGACTACCGCCCGGTGGGCAAATTTTACAGATAAGGATAAAACCAATGAGTAAATTAAAACGCAATCCCCCGAAAGAGGTTCAAAATCTTCGCGACATGATAGTCACGTCCGCGGAAAAATTCGTGGATAAAGACGCTTATGTATACAAGGAAAACAAGGAAGAGGTTCATCTTTCTTATAATCAGATAAAAGAATGGTGTGAGCAGGTTGGTACCGCGCTTAATGCCCTCGGTATCGCAGGCAAGCACGTCGCAGTAATCGGCGAAACATCTGCAAAGATAACCGCCACTTATATCGGTACAATCGGCTCCGGCGGAGTTATCGTTCCGCTTGACAAGGAAGTTTCACCCGAACAGCTTGTGAACTTTTTAAACCGCGCCGAATGCGAAGCTATTGTGTATTCGCAGGCATTTAACGGCGTTATCACGGCGGCAGCGGATAAGCTTCCGAACCTCACATATTATATCCCGATGAGCGGTGAGGATGACGTTGATTCAACGCTTCCCCATTCGCCGAAGCTTCTGCCCTGGGACGATTTCCTCGCACTCGGCAAGCAGGCAATGGAAAACGGCGATGATTCTTATTATACGCACGTGCCGGACCTTGAAAAAATGTGTGCAATTCTTTTTACATCGGGCACAACAGGAACCTCAAAGGGCGTAATGCTCTGCGAAAAGAATCTTTGCGCGGCAACATATGCTTCCTGCATGACAACACCGTACGACGATACAACCCGTCTTGTTTCGGTTCTTCCCCAGCACCACACATACGAAATGACCTGCTCTCATCTTGCGGCTCTCAACATCGGTGCATCCGAGTTTATAAATGACAGCTTAAAATATGTTATGCGCAATTTCGCAAATTATAAGCCAAATGCGCTCATTCTTGTCCCGCTTTTCGTTGAAACCATTTATAAGCGTATCAACGATGAGATAAAGAAAAAAGGCATGGCAAAAAAGGTTGAAACCGGTAAAAAATTAGCGTCTGCCGCGCTCGCAGTCGGTATTGATATCCGCAAGAAAATCTTCGGGCAGATAGTCGGCGCACTTGGCGGCAATGTTCAGTCCATAATCTGCGGCGGCGCACCGGTCAGCGCTTCAATTCTTAAGGATTTCCACACATTTGGTATCACAATATATGAAGGCTACGGAATAACGGAATGTGCACCGCTTGTTGCCTGCAATCCCCCGGATAGAAAGCCGCGCTTCGGCTCTGTCGGACTTCCCGTTTACGGTGTCAGCGTTAAGATTGACAAAGCGTCCGATGACGACGAAACCGGTGAAATCCTCGTTAAGGGCGACAACGTAATGCTCGGTTATTATAAGGACGAGGATGCAACCAAAGCCGTATTTACAGATGACGGATGGTTCCGCACCGGTGACATCGGATATATCGACCGTGATGGATACATATTTATCACGGGAAGAAAAAAGAATGTCATCATCCTGTCAAACGGTAAAAATGTATTCCCGGAGGAGCTTGAGGAGCATCTCTCTCATTCGGAGCTTATCAAGGAATCGGTTGTCGTCGGTAAGGCGGACGAATCCGGCGAAATTACGATCACCGCACTGATATATCCCGATCTCGAAAAATTTGAGGGTAAAACGGACGAGGAAATCGAGCAGATCATCCGCGACGAGGTTAACGAAATCAACCGCACGCTTCCCTCTTTCAAACACATGAGCAATGTCGAAGTCAGAAAAGAAGAATTTGAAAAGACTTCGTCTAAAAAAATCAAAAGATTTTTATATAAATAATGACTGCACATATGGAGGTACAGACTAATGTTTGAACAATTTAAAAGCATCCTCGTTGAGGAGCTCGGTGTTGACGAAGAATCAATCACACTTGAAGCAGAATTAACAGGTGATCTCGGAATCAATTCGCTTGAGCTTGCCGATCTTATTCTTCTTTGCGAGGATAAGCTTGGCGTTACAATCGAAGACGATCAGCTCTCGAAATTCATCACCGTCGGCGATGTTGTGAACTATCTTACGAGCATCGAATAATCGAGGACAAAATATTGAGGGGGACTGTCCGTCCCCCTTTTGCAAAGTTATTAAAATTATAAAAATTCAAGGATAAACATGAACGATACACAAAAACTGATTATTATTCTCGCGGCATCCCTTGCAGCGGTGATATTGATTTCCGTTATCGTATTTGTTCTGATCATCAAAATACAAACTGCCGCAAAACGGCGTAAAATCGAAGGCTACGGTCAAAAAAGCGAACAGCGGATCGATTCTCTCCTAAAAGAAGCATTCGGCGAGGAAGCAGTCTTTTCCGGTATATACATCCAGTATCTGAAAAGTGAAGCTAAAAAGTACGCCGAAATCGATCACCTTGTGGTAACGCGCTCCGGTATATGCGTTATCGAGGTTAAAAGCCACAACGGCTCGATACGCTGTCCCGATGAGAAATACTGGTGGCAGACATATAACGATAAGAAAATCTCTTTCTATAATCCGCTCTGGCAGAACAAAATGCACACAAGGATAGTCGGTGAATTACTGCGAAGCGAGGGACAGTATAACGTCCCGATATACAGCGTTGTTGTTTTCACCTCACGCCGCGTCACATTCTCAAAGAACTATGATAACGTTATCCGAACGGAAAAGTTAGTTGACTACGTAAAGAAAAACGGAAAGAAAAACGCCCTTTCCACTTCCCAAACAAGACGTGTAAGAGATATAATCAAGCATTCATCAACCAAAGATAAATCCGTCGCACGCCGCCACAAGAGCGCAATACGCGGCTTCAAAAAGAAAAGTAACGGTAAAAGATCATGAATAATGCTCAACAAAACCGTTTTCTGAAAATCGTCACCGATCTCGCAAAAGCATCAAGGCTATCAAGCGAGGCTGAATATACTCAGCACGGAAACACATCCTGTCTTTTACACAGTATCGCCGTTGCGTATCACGCTTACAAATGGGCAATAAAGCTCGGCGAGCATAAATTCGCAGCAGACGAATTGATACGCGGCGCACTTCTTCACGATTATTTTCTTTACGATTGGCACGATAACGCCTTTCCGCCAAACGGACTGCACGGTTTTTCGCATCCTTTAACCGCATGGCAGAATGCTTCCGAGGATTTTAGTCTTACCGACCGTGAAGCAGACATAATACGAAAGCATATGTTCCCCTTAACGATAACAAAAATACCAAAATACCGCGAAAGTGTCATCATAACGCTGGTTGACAAATACTGTTCACTTTACGAGGTTTTTTCGCGTAATACATACAATATACCGCTCGTGCGTCAGGCAGAAAAAATAATCCTTGATAAATAAAGATGAGACTGTTGCATTTAAGTAAATAACGGTTTATTTCCCTGCGGTATTTTTATAATCAAGCTTGAGTCTTCCGTATTTTTCGTTCATCATAAGTATCTCGTTTTTATCGCGCATACCGTCAACCGCTCCCGGCGCAAACAGACTGCACGCCGCAGCAGCCGAGGCAAATTCGAGCAGTTGCTTATCAGCATACTCGTTATATATGCCGTAAAGACAGCCAGCACAGAAAGCGTCACCTGCACCAACACTTCCCTTTATTTCCGATTTCGGAAGCGCAATAGACGGCACCATCGTAAATTCACCGGTCACAGCGTCAAGCGAGAAGCAAGCCTCTTTAGAGTGTACAATAGCCTTGTCCTTGACGCCACACTCGATCATTTTCTCCATTGAAAGACGGATGTTCTCAATATTCAATCGACCGTTTTTATCGCGTGCCTCAATGCTCCATGTACTCGCCGCCTCTATTTCGTTCATGATGGCGTAATTCGCATATTTCAGCGCAGGTATGACCTTCTCGGCAAAGTCACCGTTGTTAGAGCTTTGAACATCGAATGAGGTCTTGATTCCTGTGCTCTGTACATTTGCGAGAAACCTCGCCATAACCGTTCCGTATTCTTCATCCGGCGCATCGAATTTGTCGAGCATGAATATGTAACCGATGTGAAGCAATGTGCACGAAAGCGATTTAATATCAATATGGCTCGGAGAAAATTCAGCATCCGCGCCTTTTTTATTGAAAAATGTACGCTCGCCCGACGGTATGCTCATAACATCGGTGAACGCCGTTTCAACTCCAGAAAGAAACGTCATATTGTCAATGTTAACGCCGTGATACTGCAGTTGACCGATTATATAACGTCCGTATTCATCCATGCCGACAGCACCGACACCGCTGACAGGTATACTGCGGTCGATCTTAACAAGGTTTATCGACACATTCGGAACACATCCTCCAACCGCATATGTAATGTCTGATATATGGGAGAGTCTTCCGACAGAGGGATAATCGTCTATATTTTTAACCACGTCAGCAATTGTGTTACCGACAACAACGATACCTCGCCGCTCACCGAGCATAAGATAATCAATCGTAACGCCGAAAACCGACGAAAGAAGCGGAAAGAGAGTGATGTCGGGATAACCCTGCCCCGATTCCCATTTACTGACCGTTTTATCGCTTATATTTAATTTTTCCGCAAGAGCCGCCTGCGTCATACCGCATTTTTTACGCAGCTTCGCGATGGTGTTACCAATACTTTTTGCGTTCATTTCACCCTCCGCAACAGTGTTTGATAAAATAATTGTATCACATTTTTTGTTTTAAGTAAAGCGTTATTTGAAAAGATTTTTAATTAAAAAGTGTAAATTAAACAAAAAGCCTTCCCCGGTGGGGGAAGGTGGCAGCCGCAGGCTGACGGATGAGGCGTCGTAAGAGTAAACTAACTCCTCATCCACCGCTAACGCGGTCCCCCTTCTCCCACAGGAGAAGGCTATTAGTAACTTTTTGTTATTCTATTTTTGAGGTGTCTTGAATTTTAAATTAACTCACTGACCGTTTTTAACAGCCTCGAAATCCTCTTCGATCTCCTTTGAGGGAGCCTTTGTGAGGAGCGAAACAACAACGATCACGATTGCCGAGAAGATGAACGCGGGAAGAAGCTCGTAAATTGCGAATACACCGCCTGCTTTTGCGATAACCAGCTTCCAAAGGAATACCATTCCGCCGCCGCTGATCATACCTGCAATCGCACCGGGCTTGTTAATTCTCTTCCAGAAGAGCGAGAACAGCATAAGCGGACCGAACGTCGCTCCGAATCCTGCCCACGCGAACGAAACGATATCGAATATAACGCTGTCTTCATCAAGTGCAATAATAATACCGATCAGCGCAAGAACAAGAAGTGTGATACGCGAAACGATCATAACCTGCTTGTCTGTGGCATTCTTCTTGCATATGCCCTGGAATATATTCTTTGCGAACGAAGATGCAGCAATAAGAAGATAAGAGTCCGACGAGCTGATAGTCGCCGCAAGAATACCTGCCATAACAAATCCGGCGAGAAATGCAGGCAAAGAGCTTGTTGCAAGAGTGATAAAGATATTTTCCGCTGCAGATTTGGTAAGATGCTCCACGGGGAAAACCTGACGTCCAACGATACCGATGAAGACTGCAACTGCAAGAGAGATTACAACCCATACCATTGCGATACGGCGCGAACGCTTGAGTTCTTCTTCCTTACGGATAGCCATGAAACGAAGAAGAACCTGCGGCATACCGAAATAACCGAGTCCCCATGCCATACATGAGCAAATGGAAAGAATACTGTACGGTGCGGCTTGTGCTGCAAACAGAGGAGTACCTCCGGCAACCTGCTGTACTCCATCAGTCACAATGGGGCTTGCAATTCCGAAGAAATCAAGGAATCCGGGGATATTCTGTGCGTTTTCAACGACCGCACCAAGGCCGCCTGCCTTAACTGTACCGATAATAACAATAACAGCAAGCGCGGTTATCATGACGATCGCCTGCATGAAGTCTGAAATACTCTCCGCAAGGAAGCCGCCGAGAATCGTATAAACAAGAACGAATACGGCACCGATTATCATCATCGTCTGATAATTCGTGTCAAAGAGTGTTGCAAAGAGCTTACCGCAGGTTACAAAGCAGCTCGAAGCGTAAACCGTGAAGAATACAAGGATAAACGCCGCCGCGATAAACATGATGGTCTTTTTCTTTTCTCTGAAACGGTTTGAGAAAAATTCCGGCAATGTGATCGAATTGTTAGCGCGTACACTGTATCTGCGCAGACGCTTTGAAACGATGAGCCAGTTGAAATATGTACCGATTGCAAGACCGATAGCAGTCCAAGCTGCATCGGCAAGACCACACCAGTATGCAACGCCGGGCAGTCCCATGAGAAGCCATCCGCTCATATCGGAAGCCTCTGCGCTCATCGCCGTTACCCAAGGACCGAGCGAGCGTCCGCCGAGGTAATACTCCTCCGAGCTTTTGTTAGCTCTTTTTGCGTAAAATACACCTATCAGAATGACCGCCGCCATATAAATGATCATCGCGATAAGTATTTGAACCTTATTGTCCATTTTTG
This sequence comes from uncultured Lachnospiraceae bacterium, assembly GCA_964430755.1. Classification (GTDB taxonomy): domain Bacteria; phylum Bacillota; class Clostridia; order Oscillospirales; family CAG-272; genus Flemingiibacterium. Next base: position 9,646 of record CAYSFT010000001.1, read on the forward strand.
AACCTCCAGTTAAAGTGAATTTTCCATCGTGCCTGAAAATTCGACACCAATTTATATTATTATATCACATTAAAGCGATAAAATCAATAGTTTTCTGCATTTTTCTTAATAAATATTATGTAATTATAGCGTTAATAGAACAAAAATAAAAAGGAACGCCCCAAAAAAGGAAGCGTCCCTATGTCAGAAAATGGTGCTGTTAACTTATTTAATTACCAAGCAGTCCAACCGCCGTCAACAGTAATGTTTGAACCGGTCATGAAGCTTGACGCATCGGAAGCGAGAAGAAGAACCGCGCCTGCCATTTCGTGGTTTACACCGGTTCTGCCGAGCATGGTCTTGTTTGCGAGAATCTCATTGAAGCCGTCGTTATCAGCCTTCGACTTGGGATTCGGGAACGGACCGGGGGTAACACAGTTAACGCGGATTCCGTAAGGTGCAAGTGCGCCTGCAGCATAACGTGTAAGCTGGCGAACGCCCGCCTTACCTGCGCCATAGTTCGGAGGCTGTCTCTGGTCGCTGTCGCCGTAGATACGAAGATCAGGAGAAACTATGCCGTACATCGAACAGTATGCAATGATAGAGCCGCCGTTATCCTTCATGTAAGGAACAACCTCACGGATGCAGCGGAAAGCTGAACCGAGAGTACCGTCGATACCCTTCATGAATGTTGCATCTTCCATATGTTCGAGCTGGCTCTGAACACCAAATCCTGCGCCGAAAACAGCACTGTCAACAAGAACGTCTATTCTGCCGTATTTTTCAAATACAGTCTTGTAGCAGTTTTTAACAGACTCAGCATCAGCGATGTCAATCTGAACAAACATATCGCCCTCTGCCTGAACAGCATTCTCCCAACGTGCCTCGGAAGCGCGGATATCAGCAACAACAACCGTAGCACCGAAATCCTTAAGTACCTTAACATTCTCGGAGCCAAGATAACCGGTACCGCCAACTACAATACAAACCTTACCGGTAAGATCAAATAACTTCTTATAGTCCATGATAAGAACCACCTTTCAATATTATTACAAAATGATTATAACTCTGCTTGTATTCAAAGTCAATTCGAGTTTCAGCCATCTTTTTGCAAATCATGTCCGAAAATCATAAATTTTCTTTAAAGTTTTTAGATTCAGCCGCTTTTTGTAAATTTTGTCTGAAAATCGTAAATTCTGAAAAAGGGTGATTGACTTTAAGTAATGTCAATGATATAATCACAGTAGGTGAGGAGGTGTCTTATGCCACAATATCCGATAAATTTTACCATTGGAAATCTTTCGTGCAAGCTTGTGGTTCTGTTGTCTCTTAATAAGGAAAACGAATATACCGCCACATACTATGAGCATCTTCATTCCTGCCCCGAGCTTCAATATATTGAAACAGGGTCGTGTGAGCTTATCTGCAAAAAAGAAAACTTCACTGTAAATGCCGGTGAGCTTTTGATCGTGCCGCCGCGTGTATATCACCGTACGGTGCGTAATTCAAATAACATACGAAAGCTCTCTATCATTCTCGATATAACACCATCAAACAACGCAGACAACGCGGACATAACATTTTACAACACGTTTTTTGCCGATAAAGCAGCACTTATTTCGCTTAAAGAAACCCCGATAATTCAAATTCTTGAGCGTATATGCTCATTAACCGAATCATCGGAGCTTCACTATGTCGATGCTGAAAAACTACGCGCTCTCTGCAATTTATTTCTTATCGAATTTTTCGATCACGCAGCCAGCCGCGAGCAGGTGGAAAAAGCAATTTCCGATAAGCCGATTTTTTCGGATGAATTTGTTATCGATACATTCATAGCACATGAATTCAAGCCTAAATCATCTGTTGAAGAACTCGCCACACAGCTTCACGTCAGCGAACGCCAGCTTCACCGTATAATAAAACAAAAATATAATATGAATTACCGTGAAAAGCAAAAAGAGATACGCGTTGAAATAGCGACAGGCTTTTTAACGGGCACTGACAAAAGTATCGGAGAAATCGCCGAGCTCCTCGGTTACAGCAACACTTCCGCATTCAGCGCATTCATGAAAAACGCCACCGGCAAAACACCGAGACAGATACGAAAAGGGAGATAAACATCCATAAACAAGTGAAACGCACCCACGAAAAATGAGTGCGTTTTTTGTACGTGAAACCTCACCATATGAAAAACAACTATAAATCAACCATTCTCCCTGCTTTTAGCTGTTTTACAAGATGCTATCAATAATCTGCGGATATTACCGCACAGTTTTTCTGTGTTCTGATATGTTTGATTATCAATCCGGCTCGTTTCAAACATCAGCTTCAGCCAATAACTTGCTTCATTGGATTCCTTTAATGCAATCTCAAGCTTTGAAACAAAATCTTTCTTGCTTTGTGCATACTGTGCTTCGTGAATATTTGCGCCCACAGATGTACCTGCTCTTGCAAGTTGATCGGTCATGTAAGAGCTTTTTGGTGCATTTACGCCATCAACAAGATTGACAATGGCAACCGCAAATTCAAAAGACAGTGAGAGAAGTTTGTTCTCCGTCATAATACCCTCCTCAGTATATGAATGATATATCGCTTGCGCGATGTGATATACGGCTAACGCCGCATGATATATTTGCCAAGACAAATATGATATAATATCCGTTCCCTCATACGCGAAGCGTATATCACCTGCGCAGCAGATATCATACCCACAGGGTATATCACCCGTTCCCCAAGGAACGGATATCATTGAAAAGTCCCCTTGTATATAAATGATATATCGCTTACGCGATGTGATATACGGCTAACGCCGCATGATATATTTGCCAAGACAAATATGATATAATATCCGTTCCCTCATACGCGAAGCGTATATCACCTGCGCAGCAGATATCATACCCACAGGGTATATCACCCGTTCCCCAAGGAACGGATATCATTGAAAAAACCCAACTTGTATATAACAAATCGGGTTGTTGAATAAATTGGGTTTTTTCTATGGCGCGCCTGGCAGGATTCGAACCTGCGACCTACCGGTTCGTAGCCGGGCACTCTATCCACTGAGCTACAAGCGCGTATCGTCTTTTGACGACTGTTATATTATAGCATAATCAAAACGGGTTGTCAAGGGGTTTTGATAAATTTCTTAATAATTTTTTCTTCATGAATCAAAGCGGAACACACTGCATATATTTTTACAAAAAACCAAAAGGATGGTGGCACTATGAAACAAAACCAAACACCTCAATTTATGCAGCTTCCGACATTTGACGGCACAGTCCCCGCCGAGCTTTCTTCCGATTATATTCTTCCCGATACATATCCGGACGTCAAAAAAATACTCCGAGCACGTGCACGTCCCGTTCTCATCGGCAGATATATTTCGGGACGAAAGCTCGAATTTTCCGGCGCAGTTGATTATGTTGTAATCTTCTCTGCCGACGGTGAGAGCGGCGAAACCCTCCACTGTGTACATTTCGCAGGTGATTTCGAATCGGCTCTCGGTGAGCTTGACTCTCTTGACGATGCTGATATCGCATTAACACCGCGAATGACCGCTCTTAATGTCCGCCTCTCCAATCCGCGTAAGCTGTCAATACGCTCCACCGTATCAACCGACGTAAAAATTTCATCAATGTTTCCATGTGAAATAAAATGTGAAGGCGCACGTACACCCATGGAAGAGCTCAAGCTCGAACGGCTCTGTGAAACGGTGACGACCGGACGCGAGCGTACATTCACAGCCGAACCGCTTCGTATCAGCGAAAACCTCGAGCCCGATTCAACAATGCCGTCAATAGATGAGATCGTCACCTGCGATGCCTCGATTCATTTTCACGAAGCAAGACCGATGTATACTTCCGATGATTTCACCGTCTCGCTGAAGGGCGATGCAATTGTAAATTGCCTTTATAAATCGCAAAGTGAAGCAGGAAATTACCGCAGCTTTTCACGGAAAATACCTATATCGTATATCGTCGGCGCAGATGATTTCAAGGAATACTTCGCATCCTGCCGTCCGGAAACGATCGCCGCATATGCCATCGCTGTTCCAACGGAAATAAACGCCGCAGTCGCCGAGGATAATTACGGTGAGCGACGTATAGTCGAGCTTGACATGACTGCGGATGTTAATCTTCACATAACAGGTGGCGAGGAAGTTTCTGCAACGCTCGACGCTTATTCTGCCTGGCGCGAAAGCGAATGTGTGATGAAGGATTTTGACTGTCAGTCACCGAGCAAGGTCGTTTTCGCTAACTTTTCAATCGGTGAAACTCTCTCACGTGACGGTTTGACACTTCCCGATGAGTCGGTAATCGTGGACGCCGCAGCAGATGTCAGTGTAAGTTCCGTAACGCTCGAGCGTGGACGCGCCGTTATGAGCGGAAATGCGTTTGTATCATGTATCATGCGCGACGGTGACGGCAGCTTCACGTCATCTGATTTCACTGTACCGGTGCGCTGTGAGATGAGCGGTGCCGATATAAAAGAACCGTTTGCGTATAACTGTCTGCCAAGCGTGTCCGATCTGCGCGTAAGAATTGATCCCGAACGTGTCAGCTTCGATTTTGAGGTGTCGCTCTGCACTGAGCTTTTTGAGCGTTCACGCCGCCATGTTGTTGAAACAGTACGTCTTATCGGCGAGCCAAGACAAACTTCGGGCGACAGTGCCATAACTCTTTGCTATCCCTCGAAGGACGAAACCATGTGGCAGATCGCAAAACGCTACAATACCACCGTCAGCGCACTTGAAGCCGCCAACCGCGAAAATTCACGTGTATTTTTAGTCCCCTCTGCAATGCCGCATACGTTTGTGATCGACGCTTAACATAAAAGCTTGCCTCCCTTGCAATAAAACGCTTGGGAGGCTGTCGTTTATTTTATTTTGTGGTCACAGTAATTGCAGCGTACCTCGCCGTCAATTTCCTTTGTGAGATACGGCAGATACTTTTCATGGTTCGAAATGCAACGCGGATTCGAACAGAACGCCTTCTCGGGCAGCGGATATGTCGGGGCACGTCCTGTACGCTCTGCTCCGACGAGTCTTGCAACAAGCGCCATACGGATAAACATACCGTTTTCAGCCTGCTCGAAGTATACGCATCTTGGATCATCGTCAAGCTCATATGCAATCTCATCAACCTTGGGAAGCGGATGAAGCACGGCAAGGTCAGCCTTTGCAAGCTGCATTTTGTCAGAGGTCAAGCGGTAAACGCCTGCCTGACGTGCATATTCCTCGGGAGAGCGGAAGCGTTCGCGCTGGATTCGTGTCATATAGAGAACGTCAAGCTCACCGATACATTCTTCAAGCGTTGAAACCTCCTTGATCTCGCATCCGTTTGCTTTAAGCTCGTCAACAACATATGACGGAAGTCTCAGCTCGGGAGTTGAAATAAGTACAAAACGGTTACCCTCAAATCTCATCAGCGCACGAAGCAGTGAATGTACGGTACGTCCGTTAAGAAGGTCACCGCAGCAGCCGATCGTCAGACCGCTTGTTCTGCCCTTGAGCTCGGAAATTGTCATAAGGTCGGTGAGAGTCTGCGTCGGGTGGAGATGTCCGCCGTCACCAGCGTTTATAACGGGTACGTGTGAATAAAGGCTCGATGCATATGCCGCGCCCTCAACAGGATGACGGATAACAACGATATCTGCGTAAGCGCTAACAATTTTAACCGTGTCACGAAGCGTTTCGCCCTTGGAAACAGAGCTGGAGTTCGGATCTGAGAAACCGATGATCTTACCGCCAAGACGCATCATAGCAGTCTGAAACGACATCTGCGTTCTGGTTGAAGGCTCATAGAAAAGCGTCGCCATAATTCTTCCCTTGCAGACGTCACGGTACTCTGCCGGGGATTTTTTGATTCTGAATGCAAGAGTTCGAAGCTCTTCCCATTCGTCAAGCGTCATGTCGTTAAAATCTATCAGATTTCTGATCTTCATAATTTTTCTCCTTTTATATTATTATTTGGTTGTGTCGGATAAAAGCTTTTTAATAATCGCCGCGGCAGTACGCTGCGGAAATGAGTTGTAAAACGAATAATGCGCGGTTCTTCTGTAAATCGGATATCTTATATCAAGTAATTTTTTGTAATTATCAATGTCACCGTTTATCGGTGGGCGCATTAAAACATTCTTGTCCGCCGCAACACTGTCGGCACTGCGCCGCAGCCATATAACCGTAGTCTTTTTGCTGATAAGCTCTCGGCTCGGCTCATAGGTCGGAACACCGCCGCCGCAGGAAAGCACAGTAAGCTCTCCGTTTGCAGACGAAATAACATCAGAAAGCGTTTCAAATTCAATTTTACGAAACTCAGCTTCACCGCGCTCGGCAAATATCTTTTTTATCTCTCCATGACGCGAAACGATCTCGTCATCAAGGTCAACAAGCCGTGCGTCAAGCTTTCTTGCAAGTATGCGTCCAACGCTCGATTTGCCGCAGCCTGTCATGCCGACAAGTGAAATAATATTATTCTTTATCTTTATCATAATTTCCTCGGAAATATTAACGGTTTCTTATATATTCATCGGAAATAATCGCGCATATGCCGATATCCCGATACCATCCTTTAATATACATTGACGAGCGTCTCACGCCCTCAAAGCTCATGCCGCATTTTTCCATAACTCGTCTGGAAGCATCGTTACCTATGATATATTTCGCCTCAATACGGTGAATATTCAGCTCCATAAATCCAAATTCGAGCACAGCACTTACAGCCTCCGCAGCAATTCCACGTCCCCAGTACCCGGGATTCAGAACATATCCGACCTCTGCCGCATTGTTGTGAAAATCAAGACTTGCAAAGCCGCAGGTGCCAATCATCTTACCTGATTTTTTATCAACCACCGCCCAGTCGTAAAAATCACCGGTACGGTAACGCGTTTGGAGATATCTTAAATAATCCTGCGTCTGCTCGGGGCATTTATGAGGCTCCCAGAGGAGATACCTTGTAACACACTCCTCTTTTGAATATTCATACATATCCTGCCAATCGGAGACCTTCATCCGTCTGAGCGTCAGTCGTTCTGTCGAGAGCGGAGGAATACTTGAAAATAATTTGTATATCGCGGCACGATTCACGTCTTTTCCCTCCCGGCAAAAATATCCTAACTGATATTATACACCATCTCTTTGATTTTTTCAAGGGGGTGTGACTAAATATCCTTGAATATTTTATCATATTATTGTGTTTATGTAAACTATTTTGTAAATTTCTTGCGAAATGCGCGAAGATGTGGTATAATAGTGTACGTTATTATTGATAACAAAAAGGAGAACCCATGAAAACCATCACATTTATCGGCACAGGCAATATGGCATCCGCTATTATAAACGGTATGCTGAATGCAGATTACAGTGCCGCAGTAATAACCGTATACGATAAATTCGCAGAAAAAGCGGCATCGTTTGCCGAGAGAGGCGTAAACGTCGCGCCGACTCTTGCCGACGCCTGCAATGCAAGCGAGTTTATTCTTTTAGCTGTCAAGCCGCAGAATTACGCGGAGGTGCTCGCCGAGATTTCCGGGAGCGGCACTGATATAAACAAAAAGGTATTCATTTCAATAGCGGCAGGTATTTCAACCGACGCTGTTTCAAAAATGCTCGGTCATGATGCCGCAGTTGTGCGCTGTATGCCAAATACTCCCCTTCAGATCGGTCACGGTGTCACTGCACTTTGCAAAAACGCCGCAGTTTCAGACGAGGACTTTGAGCTTGTGCGCGGCATCTTCAACAGCGCAGGTATGACGCTCTCGCTCGATGAATCCCAGCTTAACACAGTCATCTGCGCAAACGGAAGCTCACCTGCGTATTTTTATTATTTCATCGACGCAATGGTTCGCTCCGCAAAGGCCCAAGGACTCGAATGTGACGACAAAACTCTGCTCGAGGCAGTCTGCCGCACAGTTATCGGTTCCGCAGAAATGCTCATGGCATCAGATAAAACTCCTGCCGAGCTTATCCGCGCGGTGACTTCTCCAAACGGTACGACCGAGCGCGCAATGAATGTCTTTATCGCTGAAAAAACCGACGAAACCATCGACCGTGCAATGCGTGCCTGCACCGAGCGTGCCGAAGAAATGTCAAAAGCGTTTGGCGCATAAGTCATAAGGCACGTCCACGCCGCATAGAATGTATAAAAAAACTATGGCGGTGATTTGATTGAACAACAATATTCCCATCGGACGAGCTCAATACGCACTTGATCGGCGAACGGCACTGCTTGCCGCGTCTGCACTTTTCATATTCGGAACATTTCTCGGATGCGCTGTTTACAGGCTTCTCGGCATAGGCGAATCCGAGCTTTACGACAATCTTATAGAACGCTATTTCCTCGCGCTTTTCTATAAATGCACCTCGCCTGCCGATGTCATTCGTGTTGCGGCGGACTGCATACTTCATGAAATATGGATATTTGCGCTGGTGTTCTTTGCAGGCTTCACGCTGTTCACGCAGCTTATATCCGCGGCGGCACTTCTTTACCGCGGTCTGCTTTTCGGCTTTGCCATGACCATGCTCCAGTTTTCAAGTCGTATCGGTCTCCTGCTCGATTCGATCGTGTACCTGTTTGCGGCGTTTGCAATGTCGATGCTGCTTGCTCTGCTCTCGGTTGAGGCCTTACAGTTTTATTATCCCGAACGCCGTCCGATACTTAAAAGCCGACGCACCTTAAGCTATGCGGCTGTCTTTCTTCGGATTTGTGCGCTTGTCTGCCTCAATGTGCTGCTCATGCTGTTTTTGATATACGTTTATATCTGATGATACCATATTAATATCGAAAGGATACATATAGCCTTGAAAATCTTCGGAAAAGAAATCAAGCTCTTCAATTTTAACGCGGAGGGCAAAGGAGTTAAAAAAGAGCCTGAGGGCCCTAAAAATCTTGCAAATTTCTTTAAACACTTCGCCAATAAATTCACACGTCTTCTGAGCGTCAATATATTTATGATCCTCGGAAACTTCCCCATATTCTTCTTCCTGCTCGGAACAAGCGGACTTATCGGTAACAAAACCTTCACTCCCGTAAATCAAACATTCCCGGCTCTTTATGGAGTTATGCTGCACGAAGAATCCCCCATTACGTCAACCCTTTTCGGAATTTTCGGACTGCAGGAGGAAACAACTCTTCCAAACACATGGACATATGTTATTCTTGGGTTGTCGCTTCTTTTAATTTTCACATTCGGATATGTCAACACAGGAACCACATATATCCTTCGCAACATGGTCAAGGGTGAGCCGATATTCATGTGGGACGATTTCTGGTACGCGATCAAGCGCAATAAGCGTCAGGGATTTATTTTAGGTATTCTTGACCTTGTGTTCTCGGTTGTCTGCGTATATGATATTATCTTTTTCAATGCCAACACAGGTGTATCCGCAATGATGAACTTCATGTTCTATGCTTCGATCTTCATTGCACTTCTCTGGTTCTGGATGCGATTCTATATGTACATCCTGATGATAACCTTCGACCTTTCGATATTCAAGATACTCAAAAACTCCCTCATTTTCGCGCTTCTCGGCTTCAAGCGAAACTTTATGGCAACGCTTGGAATCGTCGCAATGGTTCTCATCGTATATATGCTCATGGTCTTGTATTTCCCTCTCGGAATAATCATGCCGTTCATTCTTCTCTTTGCGGACTGCGCCTTCATGGCATCCTATGCGGCATTCCCGAAGATTAAAGAAATCATGATCGACCCTTATTACAACGATCAAAAAACCGAAGAGGATCCCGAAGAACCAATCTTCCACGACCTCGGATAATAAAAATATTTATGAGTGGCTTTGCGGTCACTCATATTTTTTCTTTTTTATGGAACAAAATCCAGATCATTTTCGTCAAATAAACAACTAAACCACGTGGAGGTACTGCCATGAAACGAATACTTCTGTTATTTACGCTTCTCGTTCTGCTTTCAGCATCCTGCGGCAAGAATGAAAATCCGCCGGTGACCGATGTTCCTGCGATAGATTTCACATACGAAGGTGATATCGTCCTGAATACTCCCGAATACCTTGTTACCGAATCGGAGGATAACTTCATCCTATATGAAATGGAAACCGGCAAACGTCTGCGAAAATTCCTCGATTTCGGCGAGGTGAAGTATGAGGAAAACGGAGAAATAAAATCGCAGTACGTTTTTCTGCAAAAGACATTCGCTTACATATTAAAGGACGGCACGCTCGAAACAAGGGATTTCAACTTCTCTTATAACGAAGTTGCCGTTGAGGGTAACTATATACTTCTAAATCGCAGCTTATTTGACGGAAACTTAAATGGTACCGCACATTCGCTTCGGGGAGAAATTCTCTCGCAAGACGCCTTTGAAGACGGTGCACGTCTTACTGCATGGAATAATGATTATGACCTTAAATCAGAATTTGTACGCGTGATGCAGTGCGAAACCAAACCTGAAAATCTGGTGGAAATTTATAAAGCAGATGAAAGCACGCTCTATTTCAAAGACAGTGAAAGCGGTTTCATTCTCGAAAAAAGCGGCGAGTTTTATAAGCTTTCCTTTTCGGTTTCTGGAGAGATAATAGACGCAAGCGGAAACGGTATTTTTGATGTGCATATTCTCTACCGCGACAATGGACAACTGAAAAACTGTTGGATAATCGGACCTCTTAACGTTGGCGATCTTCCTGAATATATTCGTGCTGATATCAAAGAGGTTTCGCTTAACGATGGTTTTCACGGAATGACGGTTTCCACACCGTGGATTCTCGACGAGAACGGCGAAATACTTCTTTGCGGAGAACAAATCTGGACGGGTGGAGATGTTTTGGCAACACATTATCCGAATTATGTTTATGAAACTGACAGAGTTGAATATATCATAAATTCGACCGAGCCTATTGACGAAATAACGCTCTACGACAAAAATCTTACCCCGATAAATTCTTCCCCTGCCGAGATATTCCATATAAGCGGCGAGGACAGATACCTCTCCCTTTTCGACAGAGACACAAAGAAATTTTGGATTGTATCCAATAACGGCGATATCGTATATCAAACCGATCATATTGAACGTCCGCTGGTGTTTGACAGCTTCGGTACAGCTGTACTCACAAAGACCGGCAAGGTGCAGTTTATCACATATGACGGCAAGGCACTCGAGGAGCTTGACGGTTGGAGTGAGGAGTTTACCTTATACACTCCGCGTCAGAACTACGTATACGAAGATAATAACCCCGGAGAGGAACTGAAAGTCAAATATTGGCGTGTAATTTTCGATGACCCGAACGATGACGATTCGCAGTATGTTATTTTCCGCTATTTCCCCGACACGGGAATCTGCGACACCGTTCGAGAACCGATACTTACAAACTAAATAATTATAAGGAGAACGACTATGAGAAAATCACTTTTTGCCGCAATAATTTTGGCTTCCCTGCTGCTCGCTTCCTGCAACGAGCGCGACCTGCCGCTTGAAGAAACGGTTGCTGACACGACCGCCGAGGACACAACCGTTACAGAAGAAACGACCGACATCCCCGAGGACACAACAGCCGAACCGATAGCACCGCTTCCATCGACAAATATAGCATTTTCAAACGATAATATAAAGATTGAAAAAACCGATGACGGCAAGTTCAGCTGTACTCTGACAAGAGATCCGAACAACATCGAAATCTTTGACGAGGTGCACATTCTCGAATATACCGATGCTTACGGTAACATCTGCAAAAACATCCTGCTCTGCACCGTAAGAAACGGACAAATGGGCGATATCACAATATACAGCGAAAACGGCGTTGAAAAAGACATTGATTTAAGCGCAGGCGGCAACTTCCGCGTTGTCGGCAATTACATAGTAAACGGTTACTATATCTACAACGCAGATCTTCGCATAGTGCACTACAATCATTACGAAAATGAAGGCGCTAATGCCGAATATATTCCCGAAATGAACGCACTGAAAATAGGCAATGCAACACTGTACCCGACGTTTGAACGTGTTGATAAGCTTCCCGAGGGCGTTGTTACGCTGTACACAAAAACAGTGACCGATGACACGGAAGCGGCAATATACAAGCACGGTGAAGATTACTATTATAAAAACAATATAATCGTAAAGCTCCCTCTCACCGGTCACTTTGACAGCGTTATGCTCATACATCCCGAAATGGCTGATTTTGTCAATATCAAGGACGGCAAGCTTTACACAACAACCGTTGAATGGCAGTATATCGGAGAAAAAGGCTCGGAATGGTATCCGGGATTCACCGTAACCGAGTCATGCCTTGACTATGCCGCAGATGCAGACAGATGGTGTGTTGAATATGGCGACTTTACAATAATCAAGAGCGATGCCTATTTCTATGCAACAAAGGACGGCAAATATGTATACACCTTTCCAACCGCAAATTACGGCTCTTACTCAAAACTCGACGATTTGCTCATAATTGGTGAAAACTACGGTAACTATACCGATGTGAATGTCTACCGTCCCGATCTCTCACTCTTTGTTAATGAAGTATTTAAGGCATTTATCAAGCTTCCCGACGGTAATTATCTCGGTTGGCTTGACGACGGCACATACCGCATTTATAACGCAAACGCAGATGTTCTCTATACCTCGCCCGATAACCTCAGATGTATTTCAATAATTAAGAATTCCATTCTCACTATGGATGAGAACAACGTCATGTGCCTGTTCGATGCGTACGGAGAGCTTATCCACGATTTCGGTGTGATTCCGGAGAATTACACTTACGACAGATATATGTCGGGATACTTCGAGAAGACCGATGACGGCGACGGATACTATTTAGTATTCAAGGACTATAACGACACCAATGAGAGGGGCGAAAATCACTTTTACGAATACTACTATATCCCCGAAACCGGAGAATCCGGCATATATGACTATTACGACTTCGAGGGTGCGCTCGCAAAGCCTGTGCTTTACCTCTATCCGCAGGACAAAACCGAGGTAAGCGTCACCTTTGAAAATCCCGAGCTGCTCATCGTTGATTACCCGTCATATAACGACGGCTGGAGAGTTACAGCACTGCCCGACGGTACACTCACCGATTCACGCGGACGCTCGTACTATGCCCTTTATTGGGAAGAATCGCTCACCGAGGGAGATTACGAATACCCCGACGGCTTCTGCGTCAAGGGCAATGAAGCGGCAGAATTTTTGGAAGAAAAGCTTGAAGTGCTCGGTCTTAACGAGCGAGAAGCAAATGAGTTTATAATGTACTGGCTTCCCGTTATGAAGCAAAACGAATATAACCTCGTCCGATTTGAACTTACCGAGGAACGCGAGGCAACAAACGCACTTCATATCTACCCCGAACCCGATTCACTCCTGCGTATCGCGATGCACATAAAACCGATCGAATCCGAAATTCGCCTGCCCGAACAAAAGCTCCCGACATTCTCACGTGACGGCTTCGTCGCAATTGAATGGGGCGGATGCGTACACTGATTCATATATAAAAACAGCGGCTCACCGAAGCATAATCAGGTGAGCCGTTTACTATTAATATTTTTCGCGGTGGAACGCATATCCGAGTACACTTCCCATCAGTGCAAGTCCACCGTATTCGAATATGTAATGAAGATCGTTCTGCGTGTAATTGAGAACGAGCGTCGGCGCAAAGATCAGCGCAACTATAACGCAGTAATACCACACCCAACCGTTGATCTTACCAAAAATGATACCACTGCCAAGACAGCACGCAGGCGTTATTATTTTGAGTGCAAAATCCTCAAACGCAGTTCCCTTAAGCAGCGGCGGAACAGCGTAAAACAGTACGATCATTACAGCAATATACGGAAGCCACTTTAAAAACGGTACTTTCTTCATTTGCTTGCTCCTTTTCTTGCCTCACGACGTGCCTTTGCCTCGTCCCAAGCAAGATGTTCTTCGTCATTTGTAAGCGTAAGCGCAGGCACTGGCGTCGGCTTGTCGTTTTCGTCGAGCGCAACGAGCGTCAAATAAGCCGAGTTTATTAACTGCCTCGAGCCGTCAAGCTTCTCAACATACGACTTTACGCAAACATCCATAGACGTCCTGCCGACGTAAACAACCTTTCCGCAAAGTACAACAAGACTGTTTGCATATGCAGGCTCTTTAAATTCGAGTGTGTCAACAAGTACAGTTGTAACATTGCGATTCGAGTGACGGCGAGCAGCAACAGCCGCGCATATGTCGATCCACTCCATCAGCTTTCCGCCGAAAAGACGGTTATAACCGTTCATCGTTCCGAGATTCAATATCTGAACCGACTCGGTATATGAGTCAGCTGGTGTTTTGGGCTGTAAATTCATAATTACTTCAACCTCTGAATTTTATTCCGCCGTTATCGTCAAGCTCCACTATTGCGAGCGATTCAAGGTGTATACCCTTCTCGCGAATGAGAGCACCGCCCTCCTGGAAGCCCTTTTCAATGCAGATTCCAACTCCGCAAAGTGTTGCTCCTGCCTGAGAAAGAATCTCACAAAGACCGAACACCGCCTTGCCTTTTGCAAGGAAATCGTCAATAATCAAAACGCGGTCGTCTGCGGATATGTACTTCTTTGAAACGCGGATATCATATTCCTTGCCCTTGGTGTATGAAACGACCTTCGCAGTGTAAACATCACCGTCAAGATTTTTTGATTCCGATTTCTTTGCAAAAACAACAGGGACATTAAAATACTGTGCCGCGATGCAGGCAATACCGATTCCCGATGCCTCAACGGTCAATATTTTAGTAACACCGTCACCTGCAAACAAACGGTGAAACTCCTTTCCGATCTCGTTTATGAGCGAGATATCCATCTGATGATTGAGGAAAGAATCGACCTTAACGATTCCACCCTCTTTGATCACTCCGTCTTTTAAAATGCGTTCCTCTAAAAGTTTCATTTTTTAACTCCCAAAATATATAATATTTAAAAAATAGACGTTTACTTAAAAAAACAATCACCTGCTGCGGCTTTTTTCATAAACTGACATTAAGAGGAGTGATTTTATGAAACGCCGCCCGGGTAAATATATAGGATTTGTAATTATTGTTTTATCAATTGCCGCACTTTGCATTTTCATGTTTGCCGAGCTGCGTATACGACCGCTTGTGAACGAGGCCGCCAAAAGCCGAGCTCGGACATACGCCTCCGAGATAATCAATCTTTCCGTCACGGAAACTCTTTCAAACAGCACACCGCTTGTGCGTGTTAGCTCGGGAACAGACGGCGTTGCAAGCGTTGAAACCGATATCGCTTCCCTGTCAAGCTTACGTGCTGCAGCGATAAAAAGCCTCACAGAAACGCTCTCTGATTCAGGACTGATGAGCTTCACCGTACCGCTCGGCAATTTAAGCGGCAGTACGCTCATTGCAGGCAGAGGCATACCGATTGAAATAAAGCTCATCCCGATAGGCGATGTCACAGCGGATGTACGAACGGAATTTATCGAATCGGGAATAAACCAGACACTACACAAAATAACACTGCGCGTGCGTGTAACGCTGAATGTACTCACGGCAGGCTCTGCGGTGAAGTTAGAGGTTGCCAGCGACGTCACACTTGCGGAAACGGTCATAGTCGGCAAAGTCCCCGATGCTTACACTGCAATCAACCGCTATGAAATCGATGAAAACGAGGAAAACGATCTTAACGATTATGCAGCAACTCTTCCCTGATAGCTGATATTTTCTCATTAATATAATTATTATACCTCATATTTATAATAAAATCAATCATCTTAGGGAAATTTTTTAATATTTCTCTTGCTAATTACCGTTTTTTGTGGTAGAATATAGAGAGAAAACATTAAAAAGATGAAAAACTCGCCATTACCGAACATAATTTTCATGGAAAGGAAGTGTCCGCAAAGCCATTAACGGCAAAACGGATACTGTTTGATTTATGGATAAAGTCACTTCGCCCGCTTTCAGAACTGCCACAGTCGGCGGTTTTAATAAAAGCGATGTTAATGAATATATTGCAAAGCTCAGCCGTGATTTTGATGAGAAAAAAACTGAGCTTGAAAAGGAAATCGAGGATTTAAAAGCCCGTCTCGCCAAAGCTGAAGAAAAAACGGAAGTGCCGACAGATAAAGCTCCAATCGAAAGTAACGATACTCTCAGAGAAGAGCTTGATCGCGCAAACGCCCTGATTGCGGAGCAAACAAAGCAGTTTGAAGAATCAAAGCTCGAAACTGAAATACTCAAGAGCGATCTTGAAGCGGCAAACACAAAGCTTGAGCGTCTCACGTCATTTGAGGAAAAGGCGGCACAGTATGAAACGATGACCGCGCGTATGGGCGAAATTTACATGGAAGCCACCGCAGATGCCGAGCGTATGCGAAATGAAGCAAAGCAAAAATCGGAAGCACTCGTAAATGACACCAAAGCCAAGTGCCGCGAAAAAATGGCACTCACAGAAAAGCTGCTCGATGAATTTGCAATCGAGCGCAAGGCAGAGATAACCGAGCTTTTTGAGGATACTCATTCGAAAATAAACGAGCTTCTCAAAGCGTTTTACGATAAATCAACTGAGCTTGCGGGCGGTGCCGCTTCGATCAATACAGACACACCTCAAAGCGGCAGTGAAAACAACGCATGAAACAAGATAAAAGAGATACCGTATCAATTCAGCTCTCCCTAATCGGCGAACGTATACGAACGGTACGCAAGCGTCTCGGTATGACGCAGGAGGAGCTTGCAGACGGCGATATAACACGCAATATGATAAGCCGTATCGAAAACGGTGTCGCGCTTCCGTCGCTGCCGAGTCTGTGTGCTATTTGTGCACGTCTCGATATCCCGGTTGGTGCACTTTTCGATGATCTTGATGACTATGCGCTCCGCCGTCTCGTTGAAACGCTCAAAAAGCTTGAGAGCACGAAAAAATATGCACGAGCAATTGAAACCTTCAAAGCTTTCGGCATAGATAAGCTCCCGGGGTATGCGCAAACAATGCTTTGCAGAATCTATATTGCACGCGCAAAAGAGCTTTATGAGCTCGGACGGTTAAACGATGCAATAGAAATTCTTTGTGAAGCCGAAGAGTTTTCTGCACTTCCCGAAAATAAAATGTACGCCGATCAGATTTTTCTTTTAAAATCGCTAATCACCGTCTGCCCTGCCGCAAAGGAAGCGCAAACAACAGATAATCCGGTTGACAATGAACAGCTTCAGCAGATAATTTTTGCAAATAACGAGTTGGCGATCTATCTTTTCTGCCGGACAAAGCTCAGTGACATTGCCGCGATGCCGTATTCACAGCCGCATGAAAGTGCCGCTCCGCTTCGTGCCGAGCTTATGCCCATTATAAACGGGCTTCCCACGGGACTTTTACGGAGCCACATCGAAGCTAAGCTTGATATGCTGAATGCCGATTACCTTGCCGCAAAAGCAAGGCTTCTCACGTTGATTGGTGAAGAAATGGCGCCGTCAATGCTTTACGACCTCTATGCCGATCTCGAATTTTGCTGTAAATGCTGCGGCGACTTTGAAAATGCTTACAAATACTCAAATTTGCGCATCGAACTGCTCAAAAAAATAAACTAAGGAGAACCTTATGCTTCGTATCGGACAAGGCTATGACGTACACCGTTTAGCTGCAGAGAGAAAACTTATCCTCGGCGGTGTCGAGATTGAATATGAGCTGGGACTCCTCGGTCATTCGGATGCGGATGTACTCACTCATGCCATTATGGATGCACTTCTCGGTGCGGCGGCACTCGGTGATATCGGTATGATGTTCCCGGATACCGATGAAAAATACCGAGGTGCTGACAGCTTAAAGCTTGCCTCTGCCGTTGCCGCACGACTGGCTGAAAACGGTTACAAGATTATAAATGTCGATTCAACCGTGATCGCACAGCGTCCTAAGCTCGCGCCACATATTGTTAAGATGCGCCAAAACCTCGCAAATGCACTCGGGATCGATATAACGCAGGTAAGCGTTAAAGCAACTACCGAGGAAAAGCTCGGTTTCACGGGAAACGGCGAGGGTATGGCGGCACAGGCAATTGCAATGATTGAAAAAACAAAATAAAACGCCACCGCGAAAAAGCGGCAGCGTACAAGAAGATCTCCGGCGGAAAGCCGATTTTGATTCCTTTATTTTAAACTTCCCGTCCGCCGTCTGACCTTCTGATCTTCGGCTCTTTAATATAATATGGTAAATATACACGGTTGGTGAAAGCTGACCGCACGGCGTTTCTTCGCCAATATATAAGAAAAATTTGAAAGGACAACTTTATCATGATTAAAATTTCCCCTTCCCTTTTAGCAGCTGATTTTTCAAAGCTTGACACTTGTATTTCACGTATCGAAGATTCGGCGGATATGCTCCATCTTGACGTTATGGACGGAATGTTCGTGCCGAACATCAGCTTCGGTCCGGGTGTCATTTCCGACATACGCAAAACATCGGGACTTATCTTCGACGTGCATCTTATGATCACAAATCCGATGCGTTACATTGCCGAATTTGCAAAGGCAGGCGCTGATATAATCACCATCCACTATGAAAGCTGTGACAATCAGATCGAGGTTCTCAAGGCAATCCGTGAGCTTGGCGTAAAGCCGTCCATTTCGATAAAGCCGGCAACTCCGGCGTTCATTCTCGAACCGCTGCTTGAATATGTTGACATGGTGCTCGTCATGACGGTTGAACCGGGATTCGGCGGACAGTCGTTCATCCCTGAAACCTGCGAAAGCGTGCGTACCCTCTCACAAATGATCGCCGCTTCGGGACGTAAGATCGACATCGAGGTTGACGGCGGTATCACAGCAGGTACGATCCGTGCGGCTTACGATGCAGGCGCTAATGTATTTGTTGCAGGCTCGTCGGTATTCAAGGCGGCTGATCCTGCTGCGGCAATTGCAGAGCTTCGCAAGGTTTGCGAATAAGAAAAATGCTCCATTGACTTTATCGGTCAGTGGAGTTTTTTTGCGGAAATATTTGTACTACTATTGACATAGCGTGTATTTTGTGATATAATTTTTACATCACATTTAGTGTAAAATTCCTTTTGAGGTGAAGATATGTACTGTCAAAACTGTGGAAGTGCCAACGATGCTTCAGCAAGTTTCTGTGTTACCTGCGGAAATAAGTTAGCGGCTCTCCCCAAAACCATCACTCACAATCCCGTCGATTCCAAAACTGTCGATCCTCCAACACCTATCGTTCCGGCAGGCAGAATCGAAACTATTGTCATTGAAATCGACAAGCAAGATGAAGCAGCAACCATTAATGATTATCGTTTTTTAGGATGGGAGCTTGTTAATAATCAGGAAGTGAATGTAACATCGGTCAGTGCGTCCTCAAGTACAAATGCTTATGGCTCATATGCTTCCGTAAGCTCCTCAACCGAAACATATGTAAAACTAACCTTTGAACGCAATATCGGAAGAAAAAATTTCGATATACTTAATCGCTATTATCAGCATTACTTAAATCTAAAAAATGAACGTGACCGACTACGCTCGGAAATAAAGGCTGCCAATAAATTACCGACTAAATTAATGTACATTTTATCCGGGATCTTTGCGATACCGATACTTCCGTTTTCCTTAAAGCTACTTATGATTGACCCTGAATTTAATGGAGTCGGTCTTAATATTATGATAATTATCTTGTGTATATTGATGTCATATCTCTGCGGTATGTTACTCGCTTTAATTCCGTGTGCAATTATAGCGTCAAATCGCTCAAAAGCCACAAAAGAACGGAACCTACCGCAAATTGAAAAACTGCAAGGTCAAATGCGTGCCATCGCAGTTGAGGCATCAAATTACCTCTGATCTCACGGATAACGCTTCTTGCAGTCGGTCTCACCTAAAATATAGTCAACACTGACACGGTAAAACCGAGCAAGCGTGATCAAATGACGAACGGGAATCTCATTAGTCCCCTTTTCATATCGGGAATATACCTGTTGTGTGGTTTGAAGCAGCTCTGCAATATCCTGCTGTCTGAGGTCACTGTCCTCGCGAAGTCCGCGTATACGGTCAATATATTTGTTCATCATAATCCTCCGCTAAAAATATGTATAAAATATTTTAGCATAAATCAGATGTGATGTATTGACATTACACCATATGTGGTGTATAATATATGTGGACTATATGATTTTAGTCATCAAAACAACTTTTTGAAAGGATAAAACTCAATGTTAACATAGCAATAATATTAAGAGTATAATATTTCAGCCAAATAAACCATTGCAATTTTCAAAAAAATGTGTCAATACGAAAGGAATAAACATTATGGGAATCATTCGAAATGGAATCAATTCCAGCGGCGCTTTTGCCTACGATTATGCCAATGTTACCAACATCCGAAGAGACGTTTATAAGACCAAAAAGGAAATTATAAAGACTCCCATGGTACAGGAACTGGTGGCTGCTACCTTCACCGATGGATTTTTGCCCTGTACCATCTGGGCAAACCGTGAAGGAGTGTTTGCTCGCCCCTACGACAAAGCCAGCCATACCTACCATCCCAACGGTGTCCATCTGTATGCACCTGAGGTTACCTTTGATTATCTGTTTGCTGCTGCACTTTTACACATCTTTATGGATCTCTACCCAAACGCATACGAAATGAATCGCGTTACTACTACGGAGCTTTCTCAGGGCTTTCAGAACGGCACCTGGCAGGTGGCGCTGGAACTAAAAGAGGAGTACAAAGGGAAACATCTCCAACCCACCTTTGATATTTTCAATATTGCCGATACGCCAGTGGAGTCTCTCCCCTTAGTATTAAGCGATTCATATACCAAGAGTGGCGGGGGAATGGGAAAGGTATCTCTGTTGTTCGGTATTATTGCCCTGATTCTTAATTTTATGGGAGGCTTAACGGTTCTCCTGGGAGGACTTTGTGCTGCTGTTGGCGGCATTACGGGACTGATCAGCATTCTTACTACGGAAAAGGGAAAGAAAAAGGACAAAAAGGCTATCTGTGGGGTTATTTTCTCCATTGCTTCCTGGTGTCTTCCGGCACTTATCGGCTTCTTACAGCTTTCCTCATTTCTTGGACTTTAAGTATGCCAAACGGATCTATCGAACCGGGATTAATTGCCATAAATTAATAAAATGCATTTCTGTATCATCAAAGAACTCGCCACCACGCGGGTTCTTTCTTTTTCTCCTCTCACCCGAAGCACTGCCGCCGCATATTTTAATATAGAAAGGAGGTAACAAAAATGACACACGGTGCACGCCTTGCCGTCAGCTCCGTGACCTATGCAATACAAGCGCGAGAGATACTGGCGAAGTACGGTATCACCGCAAATATCGTCCGCCTGCACCCAACCGAAACACCTAACGGCTGCGCATTCGGACTTGAGATACCGCCGCGCGATATTCCACGCGCTGAAGCGCTCCTCGCCAAAGCCGAGATACAATTCACAAAAATCAAACGCTGACGGCATAATCACTATAACCAAGGAACCCGTCGGGTGGTCCTCTGCCCGGCGGTATAAGATAAAATGATATATTTCGATAACGCCGCAACAACTTATCCCAAACCGCCGCAGGTTATCCGTGCAGTCGTAGACTCTATGAAGCAATGCGGCAATCCGGGACGCGGAGCACATCCCCTTGCCATGCGTGCCGCAAGTGAGATTTACGCCTGTCGCAAGGCGGCGGCAGAACTGTTCGGAGCATCACCCGAGCGTGTAATAATAACCTCAGGCGCGACACATTCGCTCAACATGGCAATCGCCGCACATAAATCTCTTGACGGCGCAATATTAATCAGCGATCTCGAGCATAATTCCGTAGTACGCCCGGCTCTTTCAAGCGGTAAGGAGATTCGTATATTTAACTCTGCTCTGTATCTCTACGGAGAGGAACACACAGCTGCGATTCTTGCATCCATCGACTCGCTTTCGCGCGGAGCTTCAATCCTCATCGCAACGGCGGCGTCAAACATCTGCGGTGTAACGCTTCCCATACCTGAAATCGGTGCATATTGCCGCGAGCACGGTATACTCTTCATCGTTGACGCTTCACAGGGCGGCGGCTTATATGATATAAACGTCACACGCGACTGTATAGATGTCCTGTGCTTACCCGGACACAAGGGACTATACGGCCCAATGGGATGCGGACTTATGATACTCGGTGAAAATACTGTCCTGCCACCGTTTATGCTCGGCGGAAGCGGTGTTGACTCACGTTCAAAGTCAATGCCCGAGCTGCCGCCGGAAAGATACGAGGCAGGAACACTTCCGCTTCCGCTCATATCGGGACTCAGGCGCGGTATCGAGTTCGTAATGAAAAGGACACCTGCCGCCATACTCGAACACGAAAAAAAGCTCGCGCGGCAACTGAAAAAAGAGCTTGTCCGTCAAAAAGTACACGTCTATCTGCCCGAATGTGAGAGCGGCATCGTGCTTTTTAATATAGACGGCTTTGAGTCTGAAGAAGTCGCCGAATTTCTCGGTAAACAAGGAATATGCACGCGCGCCGGACTCCACTGCGCTCCTCTTGCACATGACACGCTCGGAAGCACCGGAGCAGTGCGTGTCAGCTTTGGCATATATAATACCCCCGAGGAAGTCCGCGAGTTTTCACGCAAGCTCCGTTTTATACGCTAAATCAAGAAAAATAGGGCTCTGTATTCAGGCAAACGGATGCGGAGCCTTCATTTGTATAAACTGATATATCGTAATATTGCGATAAAATGTCGTTTTGATGTTATAATCTTGACAAAAATCACACAAGTGATGTATAATATTACGAGAAGAAAAATCCAATATGAGGTATCATTATGCAACTCAATTTCAAAAATCTCACATTTGATATATCTGACGGCAAAATCTCACTTCGCCGTTTTGGTAAAACAGAAAGTAAATTTAACGGCAATTTTGTCGAGGTGCAAATCGCAGGCGAAAACAAGATGAACCACATGGCGCAAAAATGGCAAATTCGTCCGAGGGTGTGCGCCTTTTTTATGTAAACCATGAGCTTTGCGAAAATTCGCTAACTATAACACAGCGCTCCGAGCTGATTGAAGCTAAAACCACCTTCGAAGCCCTTTGTGACGCTGACACACTTCGCATTTACACCGAGATCACCAATATTGCAGATGAAACGATCACACTCGAAGAAGTGTCCGCGTTTGTGCTGTCCGGTATTGGCAACGGCATTTCAGATATCGACGGACTTTACTATACCCGTTTCATTCAGAGCCATCACATCGAATGTCAGCCGAAGCGTCTTTCTTTTGCAGATTTCGGTTTCCTTTCGGATTCAATGTTACCCGAATCTCAAAGGCGTATCGCAGACGTTAACGTCGGAAGCTGGTCAACCAAGGAGGAGCTTCCCCAGGGTATCATCGAGGATACAAAGAAAAACAGCTTCATCATGTTCCAGATCGAGTCGAACAATTCGTGGTACTACGAAATCTCCGACCGTGACAAGGAATTTTACCTCTGGCTCGGCGGCGCAAATCTACCGTTTGGCTCTTGGAGTAAATCGCTTGACAAGGGCGAATCTTACCGTACACCAAATGTCGCAATCGCGGTTTCCGATTCGCTGAACGGCGTGCTCGGTGAGATGACAAAGTACCGCCGTGCAATATGCGGTCTTGCAAAAGCGGACAAGTCACTGCCCTCCATCTTCAATGAATATATGCACCTCTCGTGGGACAGCCCCACAGAGGAAAACACAGCGATCTATGCACCCGTTCTTGCGAAAACCGGCGCCCAATATTACGTCATCGACTGCGGCTGGCATAATGAAGAACCGGGTGATCAGGTCTACCCTTACGTTGGTCAATGGAAAGAAAGCCACGCACGTTTCCCGAGAGGCGTTCGTGCAACAACCGACTTTATCCGCTCTCTCGGAATGAAGGCAGGACTTTGGATCGAACCCGAGGTCGTCGGAATATACTGCAAAGAAATGCTTGATTATTACACTGACGACTGTTTCATCAAGCGTTACGGCAAAAAAATTGCGGTCAAAAACCGTTACTTCCTCGATTACCGTCATCCCAAGGTCATCGAATATATGAGCGAAACGATCCGCCGCATGGTTGAGGATTACGGCGCTGACTACATAAAGTTCGACTATAACCGTGACATGGGCGTTGGAACGGATGTTGACTGTCTGACTCCCGGCGAGGGACTTGAGCTTTGTTCAAAAGCATTCCTCGACTGGTTTGATGACATGAGAGCACGTTTTCCCAACGTCGTTTTCGAAGGATGTGCTTCGGGCGGCATGAGAATGGATTATCGTACCCTCTCCTCGTTCTCGCTTGTCTCCACGTCTGACCAAACAAATTATCTTCAGTATCCGTATATTGCAGGCAACATTCTCTCTGCGGTCATTCCCGAGCAGGCAGCGGTATGAAGTTACCCCGTCGGAGAATGTACCAAAGAAGAAATTAACGACGATCAGATTGTGATGAATATGATCAACAGCTTTCTCGGAAGAATGCACCTTGCAAGTCACCTTGAATGGATGAATGAAGATCAGCTGAAGCTTGTTCGCGAGGGTGTTGATTACTATAATAAAATCTCGCCTCTCAAGCATAACGCACTTCCCTATCTGCCCTGCGGCTTCACAGCGTTCGGCGATGAAAAAGTCGTCTCCGGTCTTAAATCCGGCAACAAGATTCTCCTTGCCGTGTGGACACTGACAGATAAAACCGATCTCGACATTCCGCTTGACTGTAACATTGCAGACGTAAAGCTCGCATATCCCTATGTACCCAATGCAAATTACAGCGCTGATGCAAACAAGCTTCACATAAGCTTCGAGCGCGGACACACCGCAGCATTCTTTGAAATAGAAGCCAAATAAAAGAATCCCCCTTAGTATTGCCTTGAAAGCCTTTCGCTTTTCAGGGTGTACACTAAGGGGGTATATTATTCTGTTAAAAGCCGTTTGTCACTGAAACTTCACGTCATATGTGAGTTTACCGTTTGCCGGATACTCACCTGCAAGAACGTCAAGCGTATAAAGCGTATTGATAGGCGAGCAGGTTCCGATAATAACACGCGGAATATGCGGAATATCCTCAAGAACATACGGATTTCCGAAATGAACAATAGTCGATATGCGACCAGTTATCTGAAGCGCTTCCATAAGCGTGGTTATACGTGCGGTAAAGCATTCACGACCTAAATATGCACAGCTTCTGAAGAAGGTCACAAACACAACATCATCACAGTTCTCCGCGCCTCTGAGAACACGCATATTTTCGCTCACACTCGGGAACTGGCTGATCATTGTAAATTCGGAATTCGGATAAAGCTCCTTGAGTCTGTCCGCTATTTTGAGAGGACTGTACCAGTCGCGGCTGAACGTATCTACCTCGGCACGGTTATTGATGTCAACCGTGGTTTCGGTAAGTATCGCAAAATAATGCTTTCCGTCGCGTGAAAGTGTCACAGGCACGCCGTCGTCTGTTTTAGCAAAAACGGAATCACGGTTGATCTTATCAAAATCAGTGAGGTCTTTATCTGTAAGTGCGGTATACTTAGGTTCGGCAAGTGTTTTATGCTGTGCCGCAAGGATTCGTGTAACAGCCTCGTCAAGACGCTCATCGGATATAATACCGTCATCGTAGGATTGACACATTGCATCATAAGCAGCCATGTGGTCTCCGTCCCATGCAAGCGCAATATCGTTTCCGTGTCCAACCGAAAGACCGACGCCGTGCACCCTGCCGAATTTTGCGACTATACCGTGCATACAAAGAGCATCTGTAACGGCGAAACCGTCAAAGCCTTGCTCACGGATGATGCCGATAACCTTTTCCGAAAGGCTTGCAGGATAGTCGGGATCAATATTAACATAACGTGCATGACGTGTCATGATTCCGTCAAGAAGTCCCTCTTTCATGAGCTCAAGATACGGATAAAGATTATAGTCAAGCAGTTCCTCAACAGTCGCCTCCGAAATAGCCTCTGCCATATGCGAGTCCATTGCACCCGCGGCACCCTCTCCGGGATAATGCTTTCCAACAGTTAAAATACCGCCGTCATGCATACCTCTTGCAATAGCGGCTGCCAGCTTTGCAACTTTTTTCTTATCGCTTCCGAGAGAACGGATATTGGTTCCGACCATACATCTGCCGTCTGCAATATCAAGAATCGGATTGCAAACCACGTTGTAACCGAGTTCACGCGCGGTCACAGCAGTCACCTTGCCAAACATATATGCACCGTCCTCGCTGTCGATCATTCCGAGTGCATTGTGCTTACCGATCGAGCGCTCATCGCCGATTCCGCTTTCCGCATCACACATAATAAGGATCGGATAATCGGCAGCCTCCTTGATTTTGTCGATTCTTGCCTTTGTGACATCGGGATGATCTTCATCGAAATTCACCCATACAGCGCCGACCGAATGCTGTTTTATAAGCTCTATGACACAATCAACTTGTTCGGGTGTTGCCTCTCTGAAAACCGTCGCAATTGTGACAAATCCGAGCTTTTGCTTTAAGTTCAGTTCTTCAAGCTTGAGTTCTCTCATATTTTTACCCCCATTTAGCATCAATGCTATATTTTCACATTATTTTATCACATTCATAAACAATTGTCAATGGAGAAAACGGTAAATATGTTATAAGTTTTTGTTTTTAAAATACTGAAAATATCCGCATTTTATCATGCCGTTGTAAAGCGTGCGTACCTTATCGGCACGGCGACCGTACAAACGCTCAAAATCGGGAACGGACGTCAGAATATAGATCTGCCACGGCGCAAGACGCGCAAAACAGCGTCCCATAGCACGGTACAACGCCTCAACCTCACGCATATCGGATAGACGCTCACCGTACGGTGGATTGCAAACTATCGTTGCGCGCCTATCAGCTTTAACGATCTGCGTTGCATCACGTTCGAAGCATTTTATGTGCGCGCCCATATCGGCACGCTTGATGTTCGCGCGTGCAAGATCGACCATGTGCGGATCAATATCGCTTGCATAAACCTCAAAATCGGTGTCACGCTTAAAGCTCTCTGCTTCCTCACGTGCATCCTTCCAAATCTTTTCGGGTATGTCGTAAAACTCCTCTGCCGCGAAATTACGTCCGAGTCCGGGCGCAGTACCTGTCATCATCATAGCAGCCTCAATAGCGATCGTACCCGAGCCGCAAAACGGATCCCACAAAAGCACCTCATCGCGCGGACGTGACAGCTTGACCATCGCCGCCGCAAGGGTTTCGCGAAGCGGAGCAACACCTGCCGCAGGACGGTATCCGCGCTTGTGCAGTGCAACTCCGGAGGTATCAATCATAAGCGTTGCAGTGTCCTTTAAAATGAAAAACTCAACCTGATATTTAACACCCTCTTCCTTGAACCATGAAACTCCGTATTCGCCGGACAAGCGTTCAACGATCGCCTTTTTGACGATACTCTGACAGTCGGGTATACTCGTCAGTGCCGATTTGATGCTGTGACCTTTAACGGGAAATGCATCATCCTCTGCGATCCATGCTTCCCAAGGAAGTGAGTTTGTTCCGTCGAATAACTCCGTAAATGTCGCGGCACGGAAGCTTCCCATTTTTATATAAAGTCGCTCTGCAAAACGCAGGTTTATGTTACAGCGCGCAATTGCCGCCATATCGCCGCGAAATGTAACGCGCCCGTCAATTGTTTCTATACGCTCGTAACCGAGGGCATCAATCTCCTCGCCGAGCAATGCCTCAAGCCCGAAAAGGCAGGTGGCAACGTATTCATATTTGGTGGTCATATATATTCCTCCACAGGTTATATTACAATATATTATCTCATATTTTTAGGTAATTGTCAAGAGGAGTATAATCTCATTTGTGAAAATCAACTTCACCGATTCTTCACAAAGCTTCCCATTCATAACGCTTACATACTTCACACACAGGAGGTATAATATAACCATAAAATCAAGAAGTGAGGTCAAATCTATGCCGCAAACCGTATTCCGACGGCAGGAGTTTAAATATCTTATAACTCATTCACAAAAAGAAAAGCTTCTCTCGCTCATGGATAAATATATTATCCCCGATGAGTACGGACGAAGCACAGTCTGCTCGATTTATTACGACACCCCGACAAGTATGCTCATCCGCCGCTCAATTGAATCCCCTATATACAAGGAAAAGTTGCGCATACGAAGCTACGGCAGAGTAAACAAAGACGACACCGTATTCGTTGAAATAAAGAAAAAATACAAGCATATCGTTTACAAACGCCGCGTCGGAGTCACACTCGAAAATGCCGAGCAGTGGTTATCGGGTAATATTATTGAACGCGCTTACGATATAAAACCGAGGACTGCGCAGATAATGAGCGAAATCGACTTTTTCATCTCGCGTTACAGTCCGCTTGAGCCGGCAATGTTCATATCGGCGGAGCGTGAAGCATTTTACGGTGCAAAGGACCGCGAATTTCGCATTACGTTTGATGAAAACATCCTCTCGCGAAGCACCGAGCTTTCCCTATCATCCGATATATACGGAACACCGATTCTTCCGGACGGTATGGTGCTTATGGAGCTGAAATCGGGAACATCACTTCCCCTCCCAATCTGCCACGCGCTGTCTGACGAAGGAATCTTCAAAACCAAATTTTCAAAATACGGCACTGCGTATAAAAACGCTCTCGCCGAAAAATACATAACAGGAGACACCAATAATGAACTTATTCAAAGGATTGTTTGATACCGAGCTTACACAGCTTATAAGCGTAACTGATTTTCTTCTTTGCATAGCGGCGGCACTCGTCGTCGGAATCATATTTGCAGCAGCTTATTCTCGTTACAAACCAACCTCAAAAAGCTTTCTTATGACGCTTTTCATGCTTCCTGCCGTCGTCTGCGTTGTAATCATGATGGTTAACGGAAATGTCGGCGCAGGTGTTGCCGTTGCAGGCGCATTCAGTCTGGTACGTTTTCGCTCTGTTCCCGGAAGCGCACGCGAGATATGTATGCTTTTTCTCGCAATGGGAGCGGGCCTTATCTGCGGTATGGGATATCTTGCATATGCACTGCTCTTTACACTCATCATGTCCGCTATCGTGCTTATTCTGAACGTATTCGCTAAAGGCGATGAGGCGAAAACACTCGTGATAGTTATTCCCGAGGATCTTTCCTATTCGGAGCTTTTCGATGATCTTTTCGAGAGATACACAGCAACACATAAGCTGAAGCAGGTCAAAACAACAAATATGGGAAGCCTTTTCAAATTAAGCTATGATGTAACCTTAAAAAAAGGCATTAACGAAAAAGCATTCATCGACGAGCTTCGCTGCCGTAACGGCAACCTCGAAATAATGATATCCGAAAGAGAGGACCTGCAAAATGCGCTTTAAAATAATATGCGCGTCAGTATTGCTTTCACTGTTGACGCTCGCATCATGTCAAAATAAAACCGATGCAGACAATGCCATGCCCGGTGTCATAACGCTGAGCAAAAGCCTCACGATCACCGATGAGGGCACATATACGCTAAGTGGCACACTTGAGGACGGGCAGATAACCGTTAACGCCGACAAAAACGCAAAAATCGAAATTATCCTTGACGGCGTTGACATAACCTCACAAAAAAGTGCACCGATCTATATAAAAGAAGCCGACAAGGTGATACTCACTCTCGCCGACGGCAGTATCAATTCACTAACGAACACCGACGGATATGCAGCCATTGACGACAACAATATCGACGCGGTAATATTTTCTAAAGCAGATCTCGACATAAAAGGCGGAGGTGAACTTCACGTAAGTGCAAACGAGGGAAACGGCATCACCTCAAAGGATGATCTCGTGCTTGACGGCTGCAATATAACAGTCAAAGCAGGCAATCACGCGCTTGAAGCAAACGATCTTGTATCAATTTCAGGCTGTACGCTTGACCTGACCGCCGTTAAGGATGCAATTCACAGCGAAAACGAGGACGACACCACACTCGGCAATATAGAAATCATCTCAACAACAATAAACGCTTCTTCTCAAGGCGACGGAATTGATGCCGGCGGATATATCATGATAGATAACTCAACCGCAGATATAACCGCAAATGAAAAAGGCATCGTTGCGGCAGGAAAGCTTTCGATAAGCGAATGTTCAATGAAAATCACCGCTGTTGATGACGCGCTCCATTCAAACGGCAGCCTTTTAATAAACGGCGGAGATTATGAGCTCAAAAGTGAGGATGACGGTATCCATGCCGACATGAACGTTCGTATAAACAGCGGCGATATAACCGTCACAAACGCCTATGAGGGCATCGAGGGACAGACAGTTGATATTGCCGGCGGCAACATTTATCTCAACACAAGCGATGACGGAATCAATGCAGCCGGCGGAAATGATCAGAGCGGCTTTGGCGGCGGGGGCGATATGTTTGCCGTTGACGAAAATGCTTATGTCGTCATCTCGGGCGGTAAGATAGTAATAAACGCAAACGGTGACGGAATCGACTCAAACGGCAGACTGACCGTAACAGGCGGAGAGCTTTACATCTGGGGACCTACCTCCGGAGCAAACGGCGCACTCGATTATGCAAGCGAAGCAACAGTCGAGGGTGGTATAGTGGTTGCTGTCGGTTCAGTCGGAATGTCGCAGAATTTCACAAGCAGCTCAACTCAATGCTCATTTATGCTAAACTTAAACGGCAATGAAAAAGAAGATATTACAGTTTCAGATGGAGATGGCAATATTATAATTACGTTCACTCCGGAAAAAAAGTTTTCAAGCGTACTCGTCAGCCATCCGGATTTTGCGCTTAATGAAACCTACACCATAGCATCCGGCGAAACCTCACAAACCGTTGAATTTACCGCCACCATTGTCGGCGGCAGCTTCGGAGATTTCGGAGGCTTCGGCGACTTCGGCGGAGGCGGCTTCAGAGGCGGACGAGGCGAACGTCCGAACGGAGGCTTTGAAACAAACGAGGACGGATCCATCCCCGTAATGCCCGAAATGCCTGATGGCGGCAATATGCCGACACCGCCCGACATGGGCGAATGGCAGGAGAAGGGAGAAAGGCCTGAAATGCCCGAGGGTGGATTCAATTTTGATGGCGGCTTCCCCGGTGATATGACACCGCCGGACTTTGAAAATATGCCGGGTATGCCGCAAAAGCCTGATGAGGAAACAACATCCGAGGAAACCGACCACAATGTCTGATAAATAAGAAAAAGCCGTAACAGTGCATATTACAGCATCGTTACGGTTTATTTCTGTATTTTAACGGGGAGACACCCATTCTCTTTTTGAAGAGTCTTGAAAAATAAGTATAATTAGGTATTCCGACCGATGTGGCGATCGTTGAGACGCTTTCATCACTCTCTCGAAGAAGAGCCGCAGCCTTGTGGATGCGTCTTCTGCTTATATATTCATTAACAGTACATTCAAAATAAGAGTGAAAAGCCTTGTAAAGCGAATTTCTTGAAACATACAGATAGTTGCAAAGCTGATCAATTGAAAGATCGGAAGCCAGATTCTTGTCAATATATTCGAGCGCTCTGACAATAACGTCATCACAGTCAACCTCAATTGCACTATCGAAAATTATATATGATATCAGATTAATGAGGTTTGCCATCTGTTTATCGGAAAGAGAGCCCATCATCGCATACTGAGGATCGTTTTCGGAATCCCCGATAACAACATCATTGTTTGGCCTTACGCGGCCTATCATTATAATTCCGACAACTGTGTGATTCTTGATAACGGGAACGGCTGTGTCAAGCAGTCCTGCGTGGCAGATATGTGAAACGGGACGCTTTTCTTTCATACAGCGGCTGATAAGATCCATATCTGAGCAGCTGCACAATGCACGTCCTTCGGCAGTTTCCTGCACCTGCGTACAAATAATATCGGTTTGTCTTATTTGCTTGTATAAATAGTTACTGTGCGTATCCGTAAAACCCATGCTGAGTTCAGTCAGACCGTAAAGATTGTCTATTATCGCTTTTATCTTTTCAACGTCATATCTTATATTCATCCGCAGCCACCCCCTTTGCATAATGATACTATAAACTTTTCAAATTGTCAAGATGTTTTTTTGTTTTTTTGCACACCGGGAAGAAAAGGCAAAAAACAGTGAAGATTTGTCTATTGTAATTCGCGTCAAGTTGTGATATAATAAAATTTAGATACAATTTTGAACCCATGGCAAAGGAGAAAAAAACATGAATTTTACAGCAGCTCTATGCATCCTGCTAATAACTATAACCACATCAATTCAAAATATATTAAAAAAGCAATACGGCAAACGAAAAAACAGCAGCAGCGTATACATTTTCAGCTCACTGACGGTTTTCAGTGCATTGGCAGTCTTTTTCATAAGAGGACTTATCACAAACACGCTGAGCTTTGACATAGGAATTCTTCCCTATGCGATTATATTCGCAACCGCATATTGTGCGGCAGCCATCTTCAATCTGATCGCAATTCAATGCGGCTCGCTTTCACTGACTTCCCTGATCGTTTCATACTCACTGATGATACCAACCCTTTACGGCTTGATATTTAACGGCGATCAGGTTAATGAGTTCTTTTACATAGGTCTTGCATTCCTGCTTCTCAGCCTCTTATTTGTTAACAGAACCTCCGGCGGAGACGTTAAAATAACATTAAAGTGGCTTATCTGCGTTATAATTGCTTTCGTCGGAAACGGCATCTGCTCAACAGTACAGCCCGAGCAAAGTAAAATATTCGAAAACAAATATGATGATACCTTTATGGCGATCGCGCTTGCGATAGTTTTCATAGTACTCCTCGTTTTTGCACTTATTAAGGACAGAAAAATCTTCCTCCCGACGGTAAAAACGAACGCACACTTGATGGTGCTCTGCGGTCTTTCAAACGCTGTTGCAAATCTCCTTGTTATGGCGGCGACAGGTCTCGGCGTTAATAAATCGCTCATGTTCCCGCTTATCAGCGCAGGCGGAATCGTCATCGCATGGATAGTGTCGGTGTTCCTTTACAAGGAAAAGTTAAGTAAAAAACAGCACCTCGGTCTTGCGCTCGGCGTTATCGCGATTGTGTTCCTCAATTTGTAATAGTATAAAGCATAATCCCCTGCTCCGTTTTTGTGAAGCAGGGGAAATTTTTGTTTAGTCGATGCTCTTCATTGTGGGGAACAAGAGCACGTCACGGATTGCGGCAGAGTCTGTGAACAACATACACATTCTGTCAATACCAAATCCGATACCGCCTGTGGGTGGCATACCGATCTCAAGTGCATTAAGGAAGTCCTCATCAGTGTGGTTAGCTTCCTCATCGCCCTTTGCGAACTGTTCTTCCTGCGCCTTGAATCTCTCGCGCTGGTCAATCGGGTCGTTAAGCTCGGAATAAGCGTTAGCCATCTCCCAACCGTTCATGAAGAACTCGAAACGCTCAACATACTCGGGATTATCGGGCTTCTTCTTGGTAAGCGGCGAAATTTCAACCGGATGATCCATAAGGAAGGTCGGCTGAATGAGATGATGCTCAACAAACTCCTCAAAGAAGAGGTTGAGAATGTCACCCTTGGTGTGGCGATCCTCGTAGTGAACGCCCTTTTCGTCTGCAACCTTGCGTGCTTCTTCGAGCGTGTGGATATTGCTGAAGTCTACATCTGCATACTTCTTAACAGCGTCAACCATTGTGATACGCTCAAACGGCTTACCGAGGTCCATTTCAACGCCGTTATAAGTGATCTTGGTCGTACCAAGCACTTCTTGTGCTACAAAGCGGTACATATTCTCGGTGAGATCCATCATGCCGTGATAATCGGTGTAAGCCTGATAAAGCTCCATCAGCGTAAATTCAGGATTATGACGGGTGTCAAGTCCCTCATTACGGAAAACACGTCCGATCTCGTAAACGCGCTCAAGTCCGCCAACGATAAGACGCTTTAAGTATAATTCAAGCGAAATACGAAGCTTAAAATCCTCGTCGAGAGCGTTGAAGTGAGTTTCAAAAGGTCTTGCAGCCGCACCGCCCGCATTGGAAACGAGCATGGGAGTTTCAACCTCCATGAAGCCCTGTGAATCGAGGTAACGGCGGATTGTGCTTATAATCTTGGAGCGCTTGACGAATGTATCGCGCGATTCCATATTTGTGATAAGGTCAATATAACGCTGACGGTAACGAGTGTCGGTATTGGTAAGACCGTGATACTTCTCGGGAAGAATCTGGAGACTCTTTGAAAGGAGTGTCACGCTCTTTGCATGAACCGAGATTTCACCTGTCTTTGTTGTGAAAACAGTACCGACAACACCGATAATATCACCGATATCGAGCTTTTTGAAGCCTTTGTATTCTTCCTCGCCGATATCATCACGTGCAACATAGCACTGAATGTTACCCTTGAGATCGAGCACGTTACAGAACGATGCCTTACCCATAACGCGCTTGGACATCATACGTCCTGCGATGGTAACATCCTTGCCCTCAAACTCGGCGTAATTTTCCTTTATATCGGTTGTGTGGTGTGTAACGTCATATTTAGTTATAACGAAGGGATCGTTTCCCTGTGCCTGAAGCTCAGCCAGCTTGTCGCGGCGAACCTGCAGGAGCTGATTTAATTCTTTTTCACTCATGGGAGCTGCTTCTGTTGCCGCCTGAGTGTTTCTTTCGTTTTCTGCCATGATTGTGTGTCCTTTCGTGATATGTCAAATGCCTGTTTTATGACTTCTTGCGAATTTCAAGTATCTTCAGCTTGATAACGCCTGACGGTGCTTCAACCTCGGCAATGTCATCAACCTTTTTACCGATGAGCGCCATACCGATAGGCGACTGGTCGGAAATGTTATTCTTGAGCGGATCGACCTCGTTTGTACCAACGATGTTATATTCGATCTCCTCGTCAAACTCCTCGTCGTAAACGCGGACAGTCGTACCTACGTTTGCAATACCGGAGTTAAGATCCTCCTCGTTAACGAGAACTACGTTTTTGAGAAGCTGTTCAAGCTCGCTGATGCGGCTCTCTACCTTTGCCTGCTCATTCTTTGCCTCATCGTATTCACTGTTCTCCGAAAGGTCACCGAAGGAACGAGCGATCGCGAGCTGTTCTTTAACCTCAACTCGTCTTACATTTTTTAAATACTCGAGCTCCTCGGTCATTATTTTAAGACCTTCGGGGGTTAAAACTAAAGGTTTGTTTGCCATTTTATATATCTCCTTGAAATGTTATTTATATATTTTATTCACCGTCAAAATTTTTATTCGGCGGCAGAATCAAGTATCTCAATAGCCTTTTGCAGCTGAGCATCCTGCTCGTATGTCAGCTTATAAATGCTGATATTTGCAAATTCCTCTGCAATCTCGCAAGGGTGATCGGGCTTGACGCCAACTCCCTCGTAATTTTCGGAATACGGAGGATAATAAAGTGCAGTTGAAATACCAAATCCCGAACCGTCAGTCAGCGGTATAATATTCTGCATTGTGCCCTTGCCGTAAGTTGTTGTTCCGACAAGCTCCGCATAATCATAATCCTGCAAAGCTGAAGCGAAAAGCTCTCCTGCGCTCGCAGTGTTCTCGTTTATGATAACGCTGCAGTTAAGCTTAACAGATTCGGCATCGGAAGAAATTGTTTCCTTTTCACCTGATTTATATTCAATGTGAATGATCGGTCCCTCAGGCAAGAGATAATCAAGAATATCGCAAATAGCATCAAGATTACCGCCCGGATTATTTCTGACGTCGAAAACAAAACGATCAGCACCGTTCTGTTTCAGCTCATCGCAGGCTGCCTTGAACTGCTCCGGCGTTCCGAGGTCAAATTCAAGAATCTGAATGATACCAACCGTCGGATCGGCTTCGCAAATGCTGCTGACAACCGAAATTTCCTTGATTTTCGTGCGCTCAACAGAAAACTCTATTGATTCACCATTGCGAAGCACAGTAAAATTCGCATTCGTTCCTGCCTCACCGAGCATACGGTCAAGCGCCTCATCGTAACCGATCTCGGAAACATAATCGCCCTCAACGGCAACAATAAAGTCACCGGGAAGAATTCCTGCTTCAAGTGCCGGCGAATCGGGCATAACATTGATGACCTCGATCGTATTCTCACTCCACATAACGCGCACACCGATTCCCACATATTCTGCGTTTGTATCGGCCTCGTTATCTGCAAATTCTTCGGCACTCAGATAATATGCGTATTTATCGCCTGTGCCATAGATATATCCGCGAAGAATATTGTCGGTGATCTCTTTTTCATCAAGCTCGCCAATATATAATTCCTCATAGATTTTTTCAACCTCTATGAGTTTTTCGTATTTACCAAGCCCTGCTGAAAATTCATCCAGTGCCGCAGAATATTTCTTATTAAGCGATACTGCTGTTATCTGGAATGTTACAAGTATCGCAAGAAGCACAAGCATTATTGCCATGCCAAGAGATATTTTCGGTGCTCCGCCTGTACCCTTTTCATTACTGGACATCATAAAACTCCTATTTTTCTGAATTTAATCAAGCAACCTGTCAGCCGCCGAAAAAACTCATTGGATCAGTGTGTTTGCTGCTCTCATAAAGCGATAAATGCAGATGATTTCCGGTTGAGCTTCCGGTTGAACCGACCTGGGCAATAACATCGCCCTTTGTAACCTTCTGTCCCTTTGTAACAAGAAGCTTCGAGCAATGGGCATAAAGGGTTGCATATCCGCCGCCGTGGTCGATCATTATGTAGTTACCGTAGCTCCAATGATAGTCTGCGATAGTGACAGTCCCCGAGTTGGAAGCATAAATGCTCGTACCGTAAGCGGCGGGAATATCAATACCGTTATGAAATTCCTGTTTTCCCGTAATAGGACTGGTTCTCCAGCCGTACTGCGAAGAAACACGTGTATAACTGAGCGGAACCGGCCACATGAATGTACCGCCGACAAACTTGGAATTTTGCTGACGTTCAAGCTCGGCAAGGTATTCCTGAAGCTGAATCTGAAGCTGTTCCTCCGCTTCAAGCTGTTTTTCATAAAGTGCGGCATAATAAGCCTTGTCGCTTTGAAGCGTTGAAAGGTAGTTTGCAGCATTACGCTTCATATCCTCAAGATTTGCTTCGTCCTCCTTGAGCTGCGCAAGATACTCCTCCTGCGCCTGTTTTTTTGTCTGAAAATCAGTACGTGCAGACTCAAGGTTTTCCTTTTCACTCTTGAGCGACTCCATTATATTCGTGTCATATTCGAGCATTGCGCCAACACGGTCAACCCGCATCAGAAAATCCGAAAGGCTCGCAGCCCCAAGCAACATATCGAGGTAACTTGCCTCTCCATCCTCATGTGTTACACGAAGACGCATCTTAAAAAGCTCGTATATTCTTTGATATTCCGCCTCACTTTCAGCGATTTCGCCGTCCTTTTGCTCAATGCTGCTGTTAAGCTCAGCGATAATATCATTTGTGAGCTCTATCTTTTTTATCTGCAGATTAAGCTCGGTGTCAATACGCTGTTTTTCAGCGAGAGCGGCGTCAATGTTGTTTGCTGTGGTTGAGATATTTGATTGTATCTCCTCAATCTGCTTGTTAAGTGCGGCAAGCTGTTCCTCCATACTCTGAACCTTGGAGTCGGTCAGCTTTGCGGCAGATACCGTCTCATTCGAAGAAGGAATAGCAACCACAAGACAAACAGCACAAAGTACAAGTGCCGCGGCTCGGGTAATATTCTTTTTTATAAAGCTAAAATCGGTCGTTTTATTCGTATTTCTCACGAGATTGACCTCCCATTATAAACCGGTGATTTACGCCTTAAGATGCTTTCTGGTTGATATCGTACTTCCGATAATGCCTGTGATAATGCCGATTCCGAGGAATGCAAGCGCCACATAGTGTCCGATGCTGTCAAATGTGATAATCGACAAAAAGTCGAGACTTCCTGCCATTTCACTGACAACATAACCATAAATATACCACTGGATAAAGAACGCGAGAACGCTTGATATTATTCCGATAAATATGCCCTCAAAAATAAACGGCAGGATAACGAACCAGTTTGTTGCACCGATATAACGCATTATGGATATTTCGGCACGTCTGGAATGAACGGCAAGCTTTATCGTGTTGATAATAACAAAGATGCTTACAACAAAAAGTATTGTCATAAACCAGATAAGCACGTGTGAAATTCCGTTTTTAATATTTTCGATTTTGGTTGCAAGATCAACGCGGTTATTGATTTTTGCAATACCGTCAGTACGTCTTATATTGTCAATGAGCGGTTGTACCGCAGAGTTGTCTTCATATTTGATAACAAACGAGTCGCGCAGAGGATTGTCGCCTTCAACCAACTCATAAAGTCCCGAATATTCCTTATACTTCTCCTTTTCCTCTTCAAGCGCCTGCTCCTTGGAGATAAACTCTATGCTTGCAACATTGGGAATCCGCTCAAGCTCCTTATGTATATCCTCAACCTCCTCGTCCGTCTTTGTATCATCAACAAAAACCACGATTTCGTTGAGCAAGCCAAACTTTTCAAGATTCTCGTCTATATTGAGAATCAAAAGCACAAAGCTTCCCATAACAACAAGACAGCTCATCAGCACCGTTATCGATGCAAGAGTCATAATGCCGTTGCGCCAAAGTCCCTTAAAGCTCTGACCGAGGAAGTAAGTCAAACGATATCTTTTCATACGTTCATACCTCCAACTCCGTCGCTTATAACCTTTCCACCCTGAATTTTAACCACACGCTGCTGGAAATAATCAACAAGATCCTTTTCGTGTGTAACAACGATGACGGTTTTTCCGCGCTTATGTATTTTAACGAGCAGATTCATAATCTCAAGACTCATCTTCGGGTCAATGTTACCCGTGGGCTCGTCTGCGATGATTATCTGCGGATTGTTTGCAAGTGCTCTTGCGAGAGCAACACGCTGCTGTTCACCGCCCGAAAGCTGTGACGGATAAGAATTAAACTTCTCTGTCAGATTAACAATATTCAGAATAGCCGGTACGCGACGTTTGATAATCTTCGTCGGCTCACCGACAACCTGCATTGCAAAAGCGACATTCTCGAATACTGTTTTGTTCGGGAAAAGACGGAAATCCTGGAACACAACACCGATCTCACGGCGATAATGCGGCACCTTAAAATCCGAAATTTTCGACAGATCGTACACTGCAGGCTGTTTTCTTGATTCCTCATCTCTGTTCGCACGAACTATTATACTTCCGCTTGTAGCCTTTTCCTCACGAAGAAGGAGCTTTGTCATAGTGGTTTTTCCGGCACCCGATTCACCGACAATGAACACAAACTCGCCGTCGTTGATTTTAAGATTGACACCGTCCAGTGCCACAGTTCCGTTCGGATACACTTTTTTAACATCTCTGAATTCTATCATATTCGTTAGGCAACTCCGTTATTTTCGTAATATTAAACAAACGCAAAATGCTAAATGTCAAAACAGTCGTGCAAATAGCACCAAAAATCGAGGCTGTCGGCATTTAGCAGTCGTACCGTCCGCCGATTACACACAAATATAACAGGCGGACGGCGATATAATTATAATTAGAATTTGACGGGTTTCGAGGTCAGATACTTCTTAACCATAAGTGCGACCTTAAATGTGATTGCGTGTTCAAACTCGCGCAGATCAAGACCTGTGAGCTTTCTGATTTTCTCCAGGCGATATACGAGCGTGTTTCTGTGAACAAACAGCTTACGCGAGGTTTCGGAAACGTTGAGGTTGTTTTCGAAGAAGCACTGGATAGTCATAAGAGTTTCGCGGTCAAGCGATTCGAGTGAGCCCTTCTTGAAAACCTCCTGAAGGAACATTTCGCAAAGTGTTGTCGGGAGCTGATAGATAAGTCTGCCGATACCGAGGTTTTCGTAGCTGATGATATTCTTTTCTGTGTCGAACACCTTGCCGACTTCAATTGCAACCTGTGCTTCCTTGAAGGAACGCGCAAGATCCTTGATGTTGTCAACAGCGGTACCGATACCGATTGTAACCTTTGCATAAAATTCGCTCGAAAGTGTATCTGCGATATTCTTTGCAGTCTTTTCAATCTCGCGGTTATCGTGTCCCGATTTAACCTCCTTAACAAGAACGATATCATGCTCACTAACGCTGATAACGTAATCCTTGTTCTTATCCGGGAACATATTCTGCACCATGTCAAACGGAACAACATCGCTCTTACCGTAGAACTTGATAAGTATTACGGCACGCATAACATCTGAATTGAAGTGCAGCTCTTTACTCTTTAAATAAATGTCGCTTGGGAGTATATTATCAAGGATGATATTCTTGATAAACGAACCCTTGTCGAGCTTTTCATCATACAGATTTTTGATATTGGAAAGAGATACGGAAAGAATCATAGAAATCTTTTCAGCCATCTTGTCTTCACCTTCGACAAATACGATATACTCGGCCTTTGCGCCCTGACCGATCTGTCTGTATGTATAACCGCCGGTGGTGATAGCTTCGGAAGTGTACGCCAGCTCATCACGGACGCCCTGTGCAGTTTCTCCGATCTTAACCAGTTCACTGCAAGAAATAATTACGCCGTTCTCGTCGATAACACCGATGACTCGATCCACAGCATCCTTCATTTGATGAATAATACCTTGGAAAAATCTGTTTGACATAGGGGCGACTCCTTTCAAGATTAACAAAAAATTTAGTTGGAATAATATTTGAATAAAAAGACTTTAAATAAATACTCAGATCATTTTAACCGTGCAGATAACGGCAATTACAAGATAAGAAGCAAGCAAGAGGAAATCTGCCAAAATCGTCGATGCGGGCGACACTATCAAAAGCACGGCACCTGCGATAACGGCTGCTGCACAAATAAAGAATGTAACCGCGCATTTTTTACCGCCGATTGTGACCTTGGCGAATGTATAATTTTTATTTTTTGCAATAAGAAGTACGCCAAGAGCAATTGCAGCAACGGCAAGGAGCAACATAAGCGGCTTCGCAGCTAAAACGCCAAGCTTTCCGACATAATAGAAGAATCCGCTAACCTGGGGCACAGATTTGGCAAGTCTTATCAAAAGAAAGCCTACAGCTGTAAGGAACGAATAAGCGAAGAAATTTCCGCCATAGATATTATGTACGAAATAAAGAACGGTAAAAGTGATGAGTGCGACGATTACCAATTCAATGTTATCATAAACATAGTAAACACCGCCGATTGCAAAAAGCGAAGTGACGTTTCCGAAGATAAATGCACTGGTCAGCACCTTATCCGATTCATCAACATTTTTCATCCTTCTGTATGTAAACAGTATCGCCGACAGCGCAAAGAGAACACCCGTAACCAGGAGAAACACAGGTAGTACAACAGTGTGTGTGAATATCTGATTATCCCCTGTCTTTATTGCGAGAACAACCGCAATAACAACAAATGCAAACTGAAGCATCAAGCGGTAAAGCTTGGCATCCTGCTGTTTTTCAGCCGCTAACTTTGCAGCCTTTTTTTCTTTGATTCTATTTTCCTTAATATTGTTACCCACTTTAGAAGAACCTCCACCTTACAACTCAAAATTATAGGTAAGACACGCAAGCACAAAGCTCGGTGCCGTTTCACAGCGAAGAATACGCCGTCCGAGGCCGCATATATTGAAACCTGCCGCACGCGCCGCCTCAACCTCTTTATGCGAAAATCCGCCCTCTGAACCGATTATCACAGAAATACTTTCGGGCATTTCGCCGTCCTTGTATTTCTCATTCAAAAGCCGTCGCAAAGGCACAGTGTCATCGCCCTCGTAGAAAAAGAGGACAAGCTCACTTTCTGCCGCTTTGCTTAACATTTCACGAAACGATATCGGAAGCGTCACCTCAGGAACAGTACCGCGACCGCATTGTTTTGCGGCTTCAAGCGCGATACGCGAACGTCGTTCAAGCTTTTTTTGTTCTTTGCGGGAGTCGTCATCCCGACGAGCGACACAGCGTTCCGATTCAAACGGTACTATCGTGTGCGCTCCGGTTTCAACCGATTTCTGAATGATAACGTCAAGCTTGTCCGATTTCGGAAGAGCCTGAAAAAGACGAACCGTATACGGCGGCTCTGTGTCACTCTTACGGGAGGAAATTATCTTTGCCGTAACGCTGTCGGATGTAAAATCCACAAGCTCACAGTCATATTCGTTTTTCTGCATATCA
This sequence comes from uncultured Lachnospiraceae bacterium, assembly GCA_964430755.1. Classification (GTDB taxonomy): domain Bacteria; phylum Bacillota; class Clostridia; order Oscillospirales; family CAG-272; genus Flemingiibacterium. Next base: position 51,625 of record CAYSFT010000001.1, read on the forward strand.
CAAACGGTGATATGTTCTCCCGCGCGCATACGAAGTGAGCGCGAGATATGAATGGCATCATCGCCGCAGACAGTTACATATCCGTCCGCGATATTTGAAGCCGACAGAAAGAAACGCGGCATTTTTAACCTCAAAAACAAGATTAGTCAAAATTGGCACAACTTTTTGTTGTTTGTTTGCCCGACTATATTGTATATTATACTACACTTTCGTCATTTTGTCAAATATTTTAGCGAAATTTTTTGCATATTTTTTTATCAAACGCGAAAAAAACCGTTATTTTTTCCAAATTTTAGTCTTTTTGGTAAACCATTGCCACCCAGTCGCTTTCCATTGCTTCCTCAACGAGGGTGAAGCCGTGACTCTTCATGGCCTTTCTGACATCCTCGGCATACACCTCAATAATACCGGACGTGATAAGATAAGAGCCTTTCTCCAGATAATTACCGATATCGGGCGACATTCTGACAATGATATCAGCAACGATATTTGCAACAGCGAAATCATAAAGTCCGCCGTCTGTATCAACATTTGCAAGGAGATCGGAAACGTCACACGTGATATTGTCGCAGTCATTATCCTTGCAGTTTTCGCGTGCCACACGCACGGCAACGGGATCTATATCATAAGCAAAGCACTCCTTCGCACCAAGCTTTGACGCGCATATAGCAAGTATACCGCTTCCCGTACCGACATCGAGCATACGCTGTCCCGGGACGAGATACTTTTCAATCAGCTTGCAGACAAGACGTGTTGTTTCATGAGTACCCGTACCGAAAGCCATACCGGGATCCATTCTGACGATAATGTCATCAGGCTCGGCATCGTATTCCTCCCAAGCAGGAACTATCACAAGTCTCTCGCCGACGCGAATGGGATGGTAATATTTCTTCCAAGCGGTTGACCACTCCTCCTCGTCAACGCCGATAAGCTCACATTTGGCATCAATTCCCTCTGCGCTGAAGCGTTCCTTCAAAAACAGCATATAATCGTTGTAATTTTTGTTGTCGGGAATGTATATTGAAACCGCGCCGCGTGTTTTGTCGGCGTTGAGTATACTTTCGTCAATAAGATCGCCGTAAACGGTCTTGAGTCCCTCCTCGATATCGCTGTAATCTTCAATCATAATACCGTTATCGAGCATACTCATAATAGCGGCAGTGCGCTCGATGTCACCTGTTGCGACGGATACGCGAAGCTGTGTCCAGTTCATAATAATCTCCTTTAAAAAAATAATAATGTCCTCCGCCATCTCATGGGACAGCGGAGGTTATTAAAATGTGTACACAATAATTATCAATTATTTATTGAACAGTTTCTTTATAAAGCTGCTTTTCTTTGTGTTGTTCTTCTCTCCGAGACTTTCGGCGAACTTGCGCAGTAAATCCTTCTGTGCCTCCGTAAGTCCGCGCGGAGTTTCGATTGAAACCGCAAATATGAGGTCACCTCGGCTCTTGCTGTTGACATAAGGAATACCGCGTCCGCGAAGCGTAAATTGCGTGCCGTGCTGTGTTCCCTCGGGAATGTTATATGTTTCCTTGCCCTCAAGCGTCGGAATCTCTATCTGTGCACCGAGTGCCGCCTCTGCATAGGTTATCGGCACTTCGCAGTATATGTTGTAACCGTCGCGCTCGAAAATCGGATGCGGACGAACCGAAACTGCAATAATGAGGTCACCTGCCGAGCCGCCGTTTCTGCCGCTGTCGCCCTGGGAGCGAATCGCAACCTTTTGACCGTCATCAATACCTGCAGGAATCGTCACCTCAAGCTTCTTCGAGTTCTTAACATAGCCCTTACCCTTACAGTAAGTGCACGGTTCTTTTATCTTTTTACCGGTACCGCCGCAGTCTTCACAAGGACGTGTCGTCTGCATCATACCGAGCATAGTACGCTGCTGAACACGTACAGTACCCGTTCCGTGACAGGTTGAACAAGTGTCAACAGTAGTTCCCTTTTTTGCTCCGGAGCCTTCACATTCGGGACATTTTTCAATCCGTCCGTAGCTTATTTCCTTTTTGCATCCGAACGCCGCTTCCTCAAAAGAAATCGTTACGCGCTGAAGAATATCACCGCCGCGCATCGGACCGTTACGGCGAGACGACTGTGAGCCGCCCATACCGCCACCAAAAAAGCTGCCGAAGATGTCGCCGAAAATATCAGAAGCATCAAAACCGCCAAAGCCCCCAAAACCGCCCTCAAATCCGTCCTGACCGTCAACTCCTGCATGACCGAACTGATCATAGCGCGACTTTTTCTCGGGATCGGACAGTACGGCATAAGCCTCATTGACCTCTTTGAAATTTTTCTCGGCTTCAGCATCGCCCGGATTCATATCGGGATGATATTTTTTTGCAAGCTGACGGTAAGCCTTTTTAATCGCCGCCTCGTCAGCCGATTTATCGAGGCCGAGCACCTCGTAATAATCTCTTTTATCTGCCATGTGTATCTCCTCAATTTCAGGAAAATTGATAAATCTTTTTGTTTTCAGACTATTTCTTGTCCGCTTAACTTAATTATTATACTATATTATTTGAAATAAATAAACAATAATTTGTAAATTCGCAGTTTTTGTGGGGGGGAGTGGTTAGTGTTTGCGTATAGGAGATACGGTCGCTTTTTGAAAAAAGCTCCGCAAAAACTTTAATATACGCTATCGCTTCACAGGTCCATCGCATAAAGCTCCGAATATACGCTCTCGGTAGTCGGGAACCCTCCTCACTCCGTCTCCTCCGACTCCGTTCGGTATCCCAACGACCGTTTTACGGCAATCGTTCGTTAAATCACATTAATACTGTTTGCGGCACAAAAGTTACATTTATGCAGCAGAAGCTAAAGATGTCGTTGCAGAAATGGCAACCGATATGCGGTTGTTGGGAAGGTGAGCGAACGCGGAGGAGCGTGAGCGAGATGGGCCCCGACTACCGAGAGCGGTTTCGAAGCGGAGAACAAACACTCTGTGAGCTTTGCGTTCATTAAAGTTTTTTGCCAGGCTTTTTTTCAAAAAAAGCCGCGTATCCCCTTTATGCTTCGATTCCCACTCACTAAAACCAAAAACGGGCTGACTCAGCAAAAAACGAGCCAACCCATTTTGATATTAAAACGTCAACGCTGTATGATTACTCGTTTGTCTTATCCTCGAAATCTGCGTTATAGAAGGTGTCACCGTCAGCGCTCTGTGCGCCTGCGCCGGGATTTGCACCCATATCGGGACCTGCGCCCTGTGCACCCTGCTGCTGTGCATAAAGCTTCTCGGCAATCGGATAGAAAGACTTCTGAAGTGCCTCGGTGTCTGCCTTGATAGCCTCAATGTCACCGCCCTTGATGGTTTCCTTGAGCTTTTCAATAGCAGCCTGAACAGGCGCCTTTTCAGCATCGGTAACCTTATCGCCAAGCTCGCCGAGAGTCTTTTCAGTCTGGAAGATTGTGTTCTCAGCGTTATTCTTGGTTTCAACAGCTTCCTTCTGCTTCTTGTCTTCTTCGGCAAACTTCTCTGCTTCCTTAACTGCCTTGTCAATATCCTCCTGCGACATATTAGTCGAGGATGTGATAGTGATGTGCTGTTCCTTGCCGGTGCCCTTATCCTTTGCAGTTACGTTAACGATACCGTTAGCGTCGATATCAAAGGTTACTTCAATCTGCGGAATGCCGCGAGGTGCGGGAGCGATACCGTCAAGCGAGAAACGACCGAGAGTGGTGTTGCCTGCCGCCATATCGCGCTCACCCTGGAGAACGTGAATCTCAACCGAGGTCTGACCGTCAGCCGCAGTGGAATAAACCTGGCTCTTCTTTACGGGGATGGTTGTATTTCTGTCGATAATTCTGTTGAATACGCCGCCGAGAGTTTCAATACCGAGCGAGAGAGGAGTTACGTCGAGAAGGAGAAGATCCTTAACGTCGCCGCCGAGTACGCCGCCCTGAATAGCCGCACCGAGTGCTACACATTCATCGGGGTTGATACCCTTGAAGGGTTCCTTGCCGATAAAGTCCTTAACTGCATCCTGAACTGCAGGAATTCTTGTCGAACCGCCAACGAGAAGCACCTTGTCGATCTGACCAACGGTGAGGCCGGAGTCTGCGAGTGCCTTCTTGGTGGGAGTCATGGTGCGCTCAACGAGGTCTGCTGTGAGTTCGTTGAATTTTGCTCTTGTGAGAGTTCCGTCAAAGTGCTTGGGGCCTGTTGCATCTGCGGTGATGAACGGGAGATTGATATTGGACGAGGCAACGCCCGAAAGTTCGATCTTTGCCTTTTCAGCAGCTTCCTTGAGTCTCTGGAGAGCCATCTTGTCATTGCGGAGATCAATGCCGTTTTCGCGCTTGAATTCTTCTGCAATCCAGTCAATGATACGTGCGTCGAAGTCGTCACCGCCGAGCTTGTTGTCGCCGTGTGTTGCGAGAACCTCGAAAACGCCGTCGGAAATTTCGAGAATGGATACGTCGAATGTACCGCCGCCGAGGTCGAATACCATGATCTTCTGCTCTTTTGCGTCCTTGTCAACGCCATATGCAAGTGCCGCCGCGGTGGGCTCGTTGATAATTCTCTGTACGTTAAGACCTGCGATCTTGCCTGCGTCCTTGGTTGCCTGACGCTGTGCATCGGTGAAGTATGCGGGAACGGTGATAACTGCGTCTGTAACAGTTGTTCCGAGATAAGCCTCCGCATCTGCCTTCAGCTTCTGAAGGATCATCGCGGAAACTTCCTGAGGAGCGTACTTCTTATCGTCGATGGATACCTTATAGTCAGAACCCATGTGACGCTTGATGGAAGAAACTGTACGGTCGGGGTTAGTTATAGCCTGACGCTTTGCAACCTGACCAACCATACGCTCGCCGGTTTTAGAGAATGCAACGACCGAAGGGGTTGTTCTTGCCCCCTCGGGGTTTGTGATAACGGTGGGTTCGCCGCCCTCAAATACAGCGACGCAAGAGTTTGTTGTACCTAAATCTATACCAATAATCTTTCCCATAATAAATATCTCCTTTATAAATAAAATGTATTGTTTACTAAAATTTAATTTGCCACTTTAACAAGAGCCTCACGAAGCACGCGCTCACCCTTTTTGTAGCCCTTTTGGAAAACCTCAACGATCTCGTTTTCGCCGAAGCTTTCATCGTCTATGTGCATCATAGCGTTGTGTATCTGCGGATCGAACTGCTCGCCCGGAGCACCGAACTCGGTTACACCTATCTTCTCAAACGATTCCTTTGCGCTCTTAAAAATGAGCTTGATTCCGTCTGCAAGCTGTGCACCGTCGCTGTAAGCCGCGGCACGCTCCAAATTGTCCATAACCGGAAGTATCGCCGAGAGCGCATCAGCATAAGCGTCTGCGTATATTCCCTCTCGCTCCTTTGCACTGCGCCTGCGGAAGTTATCATATTCCGCCGCACAGCGAAGATACTTGTCATTCACCTCTGAAAGCTCAGACTGCGTTTTTTCGAGTGCCGATTTTGTTTCGGCAAGCTCTGCAGTCAGCTTTTTGTTTTCATCCTTCAAATGCTTATCCTCGCGTTTTTTGTCCTTCTTCGATATTTCGTCGGTTGAGCCGCCTTCGGTTTCGGCGAGAATTTCTTCCCACTTCTGTTCCTTGGCTTCTTCCGGCGACATTTCCTTTTTCTTATCGTCTGCCATTAGCTATCCTCCTCTTCTTCGCTGGATTCTATACCAAGCAGTCCACTCGGCTCGAGCATACTGCTGATGTTTTTCGACATATAATCAACAAGCGTTACCACCTTTGAATAGTCCATTCGTCTCGGGCCGATAACGCCTATCGCACCGATCACCTTGTCTCCCGACTTGACTGTACGGAATATGAGAGATGAATTGTTCATCACCTCAACCGAATTTTCCGAGCCGATGTATACATTAGTCTGATCGGACACGTCATGCGAAAGCACCTCACGGAGATCGTCCTGTTTATCAAATAAACCAAGCATATCGCGTACACGGTCTATATCCGAATATTCGGGATAATTGAGCAGGTTGTTAACTCCGTCAAACATAAGCTCGCCGTCATCAACCTCTCCAACCGTTTCGTATATGGTGCTGATTATCGGATTTATCAGTCGCTCACCGTCAGGCACTCGCCTTTGCATATCAAGCATAACAGGAAGCGTGATGCCGTCAAGATCAAGTCCTGCAACGCAGTCGTTGAGAACCACAGTCAGCCGCTCAAGCGTGTCGCGCGAGACATCGAAGCCAAGCCGCACCTGACGCGTTTTAACATTTCCGCTCGCAGTCAGCATAACGAGAATGAAATTACGCGGCGAAAGATACATTGCATCGAATCTAGCAACTGTCTGCCTTGCCGGTGTACGCTTGAGTGCGACACCCGTGTAATTAGTGAGCATACTCATCAACTTTGTCGCACGGTCGAGGATGCGGTCAAGCTCTGCCGCCTTGAGGGTTTGAAGTTTATTGAGTTCACCAAGCTCCGCCTGAGTCATACGGTACTGCTGCATGAGCTGATCAACATAAAATCTGTAACCAAGCTCGGATGGGATTCTGCCCGATGAGGTGTGAAGCTGTTCAAGATAACCCATATCCTCAAGCTCTGCCATCTCGTTGCGGATGGTAGCAGACGAGAATGCTATCTGCTTATATTGAGTTAAATATTTTGAGCCTACGGGCTCACCGAGATTGATGTGCGTATCGATTATCGCTTTAAGTATCGCCTTTTTGCGCTCGGATAATTCAGTGTTTTTATCCTGCATACACACACCTCCCTTATATTTATAGCACACGCCCTTATTTGCGGTGTCGTTTTAGCACTCATTGCCGCCGAGTGCTAAACACTGTATATAGTATACCCCACATCACCGCCAAAATCAAGACAATAACATATATTTTGTGTTAATAATTTGTAAATGAGCACGCACTCGAACACTGTTGAGTGCCACGAAAAAACAAATGCCGACTCAATTTTGAAGAATCGGCATCATTTTTTATTAACCAAGCAGACATTCTGCGTTAGTACCGTAGAAGATATCGTCCCGTCCCGAGATGAATTTACAAAATTCTTCAAGCTTTTCCCAGCTTTCATAATAATCGTGACCGTAAGCATGACCGTAAATATAGAAAAGCTTCGGCTTGTCAGGCTTCATATTGACAAACTTTTCTGCAAGCTCCATCATCTTCGGATTAAGATCCTCACAGGTTGCATTGAAAGCGAGCAGGTTTTCCGGCAGATCAAAGGAAAGCGTTTCAGCGCATCCGCGAGCGTACCTGACGCCGTTTTCACGAAGAACCTCAATTACGACATCATTGTATGTACCGCAGGGATATGCAAGTCCAACGGGAACCTTACCGAAAAAGTCAGTAAGTCTCGCCCTGTCCGCAAGCACCTCGTATTTGCAAACCTCAGGTGAAACAAGATCAAGCTTCGCGTGTGTATATGCGTGCATTGCGATCTCGTGTCCCTCGTAGGTTTTAACAAGATCCTCGATCGGCATACGTGCGACGGTAACCTTCTCTCTGAACACCCAGGGATACCCCGGACATCCCTCTCTGTGTCGTGAGCCGTTCAGATTAAATGTCGCCTTGAGATTGTACCTGTTGAGGATTTCAACCACACGCTTATCCTGCTCAACTCCATCGTCATAGCTGAACGTGACAGCCTTCATTTTTCCATTCCACATAGCTTCTTTTCTCCTTATAATAACGCTTCTGCATTTGTACAGTAATATATGTCATCACGCCCCGAAAGGTACCTGCAAAGACGCTCCATGCGCTCCCAACGGTCTACCATGTCAAGCGCATAGCTGTGTCCCCAAACGTAAAAGAGCATCGGCTTTGTCGGTTTGGTGTTCACAAACTCCTCCGCAAGCTCAAACAAACGCTCATCCGAATCACAGCAAGTAGGGTTAAAACGCAGAAGATCATCCTGCAGCTCAAACGAATGTGACGGTATGACAGTTCTCGCATATTTAACTCCGTTTTCACGAAGCACGTTCACAACTCTGTCGCTGTATCTGCCGCAAGGATAAGCAAGTCCCACAGGCACTTTACCAAAAAAATCGGTCAACCTCGCTCTGTCTGCAAGAATCTCGTATTTACAAACCTCGTCAGAAAGCTTGTCAAGGTCAGCATGGGTATATGCGTGCATAGCAATTTCATGTCCCACGTAGGTTTCAGCCAAGTCCTCGATCGGCATACGCGCAACATTGATATTGCCGTTGAATGTCCACGGATATCCCGGACCTCCCTCTCTGTGCCGTGAGCCGTTCAGATTAAATGTCGCTTTCATACCGTAACGGTTAAACAGCTCAACAAGCCGCTTATCCTGCTCAACTCCATCGTCGTAGCTGAACGTGACAGCCTTCATTTTTCCATTCCACATTTTACTTCCCACCTTATCAAATATTCGTACAAAACACACTTTTTATAATTATACACCCCGTGAAACCCGGTGTCAACCCCCACAAATACATTTTTTAAAAAATGCAGCAAAAAATCCTATAATACATAAGCTTTCTGCCGATTTCCGTTTTTGTGCGATTTTTATATATTATGTACGAAAATTGAAAAATCGAATATTTTCACTTGCATTTTGAGAAATTTAGGTGTATAATAATGAGGTGTTTGTTTTATGTATTCAATGAAAGGTATGGTTTAATAAAATGGAAGTTTTATTCGGCAACTTTGCAAACTTTGATTACCGTATGCTCATAATGTGGATCATCGGCGGCTTACTTATTTTTCTTGCCATCAAGAAAGAAATGGAACCGACGCTCCTGCTCCCGATGGGCTTCGGTGCAATCATCGTAAACATCCCCGGCTCGGGTGCTATAACCCAGCAGATCACAGACGCGCTCGGAAACGTGATCGGTGAAGAACACGGTGCACTCTCGATCCTCTACGATGCAGGTATCGCGAACGAGCTCTTTCCGCTGATACTCTTTATCGGTATCGGCGCGATGATCGACTTCGGCCCGATCCTCTCAAATCCCAAGCTTATGATCTTCGGTGCCGCAGCTCAGTTCGGTATCTTCTTCACCCTTTGCCTTGCATCAATATTCTTTGATATCAAGGACGCAGCATCAATCGGTATAATCGGTGCTGCAGACGGCCCGACAGCTATCGTCGTTGCGCAGAAGCTTAACTCGCAGTTCGTCGGCCCGATAATGGTTGCAGCGTATTCATATATGGCGCTTGTACCGATCATCCAGCCGCCGGTCATCAAGCTTCTCACCACCAAGAAGGAGCGCATGATCCGTATGCCCTATAAGCCGGCAAACGTGAGCAAGACCACCCGTATCCTCTTCCCCATCATCATCACGATAATTGCAGGTCTCTTTGCTCCCTCGTCTGTTTCACTCGTCGGCTTCCTTATGTTCGGTAACCTCATCCGTGAGTGCGGCGTACTCGATTCGCTCTCCGAAACCGCACAGAAGGTACTTGCAAACCTCATCACCATCTTCCTCGGAATCACCATTGCATCTCAAATGCACTATGAGCAGTTCCTTGCACCGCAGACACTTCTTATCCTCGGACTCGGTCTCTTTGCATTCATCTTCGACACCGCAGGCGGTGTAATCTTCGCGAAGATCCTCAACCTTTTCTTAAAGGAAAAGATCAACCCGATGATAGGTGCGGCAGGTATCTCCGCATTCCCGATGGCAGGCAGAATCGTACACAAGCTGGGACTCAAGGAGGATCCTCAGAACTTCCTTCTTATGCAGTCCATGGGCGTTAACGTATCGGGACAGATCGCATCCGTTATTGCAGGCGGTCTGATTCTCAACTTCTTTATGTAATAGGAGGATAAGCTGATGTTAAAATTATTTAATTTAATCGCATCGTCCATCGGCATCATCGGTTCGGCAGACGGTCCGACTGCTGTTCTCGTGTCAGATAGCAGCTTCATGGTTGAGCCGACAAATTTCATTAAAAATTTAAGCTATATGGGACTCGGTATGCTCGGTATATTCATCGTTATCGGTCTTATCATGGTGGTAACCTTTGTACTCAACAAAATCTTCTCAAAGAAGAACGACGAACAATAAATAATATTTTATAAATAAATGGTGCAGCTCGCGATCAGAGTTACACCATTTTTTGATACAATGTGAGAGTTTTGGTGTTTTCATCCGTCTAAGATAATGAAAGGCAAAACACACAAGCTTTTCGGAAAGGAGTAAATCATGGATATCGGTGCAAGTAGCTACCGCCGTTACCTTGATGGTGATGACACAGGAATAGCAGAGATAATTAAAGAATATAAAGACGGTCTGACCTTATATATAAACGGTTACGTGAACAATATTTCCACCGCAGAGGAGCTTATGGAAGAAACATTCTTTAAGCTTGCGACTAAAAAACCGCATTTCTCGGAAAAATGTTCATTCAAAACCTGGCTTTTCAGAATCGCACGGAATATTGCAATTGACTATTTAAGACACAATTCAAAGATGGCATCAGATTCCATTGATGAATACGCCGATTATTTGTCGGAGGAAAAACAGCTTGAAGATGAATATCTCATCAAAGAGCAGAAAATTACCTTACACCGAATAATGAGTCGGCTGAAAAACGAATACTTTCAGGTTTTGTATCTGATATATTTCGAGGATTTTTCCAATGCAGAGACAGCGGTGATAATGAAAAAGAACAAACGGCAGATCGAAAATCTCATTTACAGGGCAAAGCAAGCACTGAAATCAGAGCTTATTAAGGAGGGCTTTGAATATGAAAACTTATGAGGAAATCACCGAGCGTGTACTCTCGCGCAGAAACGAATACGAGGAAAAGCAAAAGTTAAACCGAAAAAGAATGATCCAAATCTCATCCGTCGCAGGCTGTTTTGCAGTAGTTTTACTTGTATCAGTCGGAGTCTGGCAGAGCGAGCATTTCAAGGAGAATCCATTGCTCGACAGTGAAATAATAACAGCAGAGTGCGATGACACCACAAAATCTGCGTCAGGCAATATAAATCAAACACATGAAGCCTTTGTTCCGCATTTAATGGAAACCACGTCTCCGCAGGTCACCGATTTGCCGCCCGACGAGGGAAGCTACAGTCAGGGCGGTGATGTTATCGGCGGATGGTTCATACCTGCACTTCCCTTTGACCGTGAAATCGTTACAGTGGGCGAAGAAATAACCGACGCAGAAGCAAAAGCATATTTCGAGCAAAACGGTGATGGTATCATCGCAAGCTTATCCTCAAGCGGAGCTGCAACGGATTCGATAACAATATCCGAAAAAGGCTACTGTCACGTAAACTATGACGGAACAGAGGGTAAATCCTTTGAAGTCAGACAAAACTTCCGCGATTATCTTCTTTACAGCGGCGACAAGCTTATCGCAATAATAACGCTTTACAAAGAAAACGGCGAAATCTTCAACACACCGTCCTTCGGAGCAAAGTGGTTTGATGACTACAACGCCTACCTCGAAAATCACAAGGGCGAGGAATTGGTGTATGTTTATGCAAAATGGTTTGAGATCATAGTTGCGCCCGATAATACGTATTATAACCCCATGGGACTTGATGTCGTTCCGTATTTAGGCGGCGTTGAGAAACCGTATGAAATGTTTTATCACGAATCGGCTGTCTATATGCCGTAAATATTAATAACAAAAAGAGTTTTCCGCACCAAACAAGTGTAGAAAGCTCTGATTTTTTTACCAAGGCTGTACCGTCGCCGAAATATCGGAAACACGCTCGATACCGTTTGCCTCCATATATTTTGCAATGCCGTCGATAATTTCAAGCGGCAGATACGGATTTGCAAACATCGCCGTACCAACGCCAATCGCATCAGCACCGGCAATAAGCATCTCGATCGCATCCTCTGCGCTCGCAACGCCGCCCATACCGAGAAGCGGAAGTGACACAGCCTGACGTACCTGCCAGATCATACGCACCGCAACCGGGAAAATCGCAGGACCCGAAAGTCCGCCGACATTATTATGAAGAATCGGACGTTTTGTCTTGATGTCGATTCTCATGCCGAGAAGTGTGTTTATAAGCGAAAGCGCATCCGCACCGCCTGCCTCAGCCGCACGTGCCATTTCTGTGATATCGGTCACGTTAGGCGAGAGCTTGACAATGATCGGCTTCTTTGAGTGATCTTTCACCGAGGATGTGATCTCGTTCACCGTTTTTGCGTTCGTACCGAAAGCAACACCGCCCTCTTTGACGTTCGGGCAGGAGATATTCATCTCGATGAGGTCAACATCCGTTTCGGAAAGTCTTTCAGCCACTTTGCAGTAATCGGCAATGGTCGAACCGGAAATGTTCGCAATAACCGTTGCGCCGTCCTTTTTGAGCCTGGGAAGCTCTTCGTTAATGAACACGTCAAGACCGGGATTCTGCAGTCCTATCGAATTAAGTATACCCGACGGAGTTTCTGCAATTCGCGGAGGAGGATTACCGAGACGCGGCGCAAGAGTTGTACCCTTGCAGGCAATTGCACCAAGCTGTTCAGCCTTATAGTAAGGCGCATATTCCTCGCCGAAGCCGCAGGCACCGCTGACGGTAACGATCGGATTTTTGAATGTAACACCGGCGAAATTCACCGATAAATCTATATTTTTCATTTCCAGATGATCTCCTTTGAATCGAATACGGGGCCGTCAACGCAGACTCTCTTATATTTCTCACCCGTCACGCCGAGATTGTCCTTGAACGTAGTCTTACAAACGCAGGCAAGACACGCACCGACACCGCAGCCCATACGCTCCTCCATCGAAACCTCACAGCGTACACCTGACTCTTCGCAAATTGCCGCAACAGCCGCCATCATACCTCGAGGACCGCAAACGTACACCACATCAGCTTCATTGTTCGCAAGTGCATCCTTGACAAGCTCGGTAACAAAGCCTTTTCGTCCGCTTGAACCGTCATCTGTTATAATCGAGGTCGGGATTCCGTTTGATTCAAATAAATCAAGCGAGTTTATAAGCGAAACATTCCTGAAACCGAAAGCCGCCTTTGCCGAGCCGCACTTCTTACCAATCGAGAGAAGCGGATAAATACCGATTCCGCCGCCGACAAGCAGTGCACGCTCACCGTCTTTTACCGTAAAACCGTTACCGAGCGGGCCAAGCAGACTGACAAGATCACCCTCGCGGCGTTCTGCCATCCACTTTGTACCCTTTCCGCGCACCTCATAGCAGAGTCGAACGCAGTCACCGACAGTCTCACAAATCGAGATGGGACGGCGAAGTGTTGTTCCCTCTCCACACATTATGTGAACGATCTGTCCGGGTTTTGCCGCCTTTGCGATCTCGGGCGATTCTATGAGCATATCGTAAAGCTCTGCCGCCTCGCAGATACGGCGGTTGTGTATAATCTTACCGTTATCCTTTAATGTTTGCATTTGTCTGTCTCCCGATTAAAGCACCGAATTGATATCGTCACGCATTGCGATTACGGCATCACGTGTGCAAGCCTTGAAGTTTGTTCCGTCGTCGCCTGCCTTCTTGTAAGCGCACATGAGCGCACGCGAGGAGTTTATGATAGCACCGGACTTATTCTTATCAAAAGCACCGACGATGTCGTTTGCCGCACCGCCCTGTGCACCGTAACCGGGGATAAGGAAGAATGTGTGAGGCATTGCCGCACGAAGCTCGGTTAACTGCTTCGGATATGTCGCACCGACAACCGCACCGCAGGGACTGTAACCCGATTCGCTCACGTAAGGTGCGCCCCATTCTTCAACCTTTGCGGCTACCTTACGGTAGAGTGTACCGTCACCGATCTCAAGATCCTGGAAATCACCCGAGGACTTGTTCGAGGTCTTAACAAGAATAAACATCGACTTGTCATTCTCTGCCGCGATGTCGATAAACGGCTTTACACCGTCTATACCGAGATAAGGATTAACCGTAACGCAGTCAACGGGAGTTGCCTTCGCGCTCGAATTAAAGAGCTGTGTTTCACCGATAAACGCCTTTGCATATGCCTCGGCAGTCGAGCCGATGTCGTTGCGCTTAACATCAAGGATGATATAAAGTCCTGCCGCCTTTGCATATTCGATGGTACGCTCAAGCGCAATAAGTCCCTCAATGCCGTACATTTCATAGAATGCAGACTGCGGCTTAACAGCAGGAACAAGCTCTGCCGCAGCATCAATAAGTCCCTTGTTGAATTCAAAAATAGCCTCGCCAGCCGCCTTGAAGGTATCGCCGTACTCTGCGATTGCCTTGTCGCGGATATACTGCGGAATATAGTCAAGCACAGGATCGAGTCCCATAACTGTGGGGTTGTTTTTCGCTCTGATTTTTTCAATTAACGGTTCAAATGACATGATGATAATTCCTTTCAAATATATAAATTAATTAAGTTCAAAAACACATTTTCCGCCGAGATAGGTTGCATCAACACGTGCCGCAAAGGTCATGCCGACGAATGGCGTATTCGTTGATTTACCGCGGAGGGATTCCTTTGTGACGGTGTTCTCGCATCCGAGCGTTACTATCGCAAAATCGGCAGGTGAGCCGACCTCAAGCGTACCGAGTCCGAGCTTGTCGAGTCCCGTGATACGTGCAGGGTTGACTGCCATAAGCTCAATAAGCTTTGCAAGGTCGATGTGTCCCTGCATAACGAGATTGGTATACGATGCCGCAAACGAGGTCTGCAGTCCGATTATACCGTTGAGTGCAGTTTTAACGTCACCCGACTTTTCCTGGGCGGAGTGCGGTGCGTGATCGGTTGAGATACAATCTATCGTACCGTCGCAAATCGCTTCGATGACAGCTTTAACGTCATCCTCCGAACGGAGCGGCGGATTCATCTTGGCGTTAGCACCGTAATAAATAAGATCCGCGTCAGTAAGTGAAAAATAATGCGGACAGGTTTCCGCTGTAACCTTAACGCCGCGTGCCTTCGCTCTGCGAATACAGTCAAGCGAGCCGCGAGTTGAAACGTGACAGATGTGAAGCCTTGCACCGGTTGCTTCGGCGACCATTATATCGCGTTCCGTCGCAACATCCTCGGCGAGATTCGGTATTCCTGGCAGATTCAGCATACGTGAGATCTTGCCCTCATTTATCGCACCGCCCTTGGCAAGTGACATATCCTCGCAGTGTGACATGATGAGGTAATCGTTCTTCGCCGCGTTTTTCATGGCTTCATAAAGAAGCTTCGAGGTCATAACAGGCTTGCCGTCATCGGAAAACGCCCATGCACCTGCATCTTTGAGAGCCGTCATATCTGTGAGCTCCTCGCTTGCAAGACCCTTGGTTATCGCCGCAACGGGAAAAACTCTGCAATCGGCATTTTTCGCCTTATCGGCAATATATTCAAGCACCTCGGAACTGTCTGTCGCAGGCTTTGTGTTCGGCATTGCAAAAACGGATGTTACACCGCCTGCCGCCGCACATTTTGAGCCGGACACAATATCCTCTTTATATTCAAATCCCGGCTCACGCAGATGGACGTGCAGGTCTATCATACCCGGAATGATGAATTTTCCGCTTGCGTCGATGACCTTATCGGCAGTGAAATCTATCACCTCACCTCGCGGAGCAATGGCGGCTATACGCCCATCCCTCAATGCAACCGTGCAAATCTCGCTGCTTCCGTTTGAAAGTCTTACGCGGCGCACGTTTGTTATCATTAGATCAAAATGGTTGTTCATATTTCTTCTCCCTCTGGCAAATCTGCTTCGGTTTCGTCGGATGTACGGATGCTTTTCATGCGTGCACCTGAATTTTCATATGCGTAAACATAACCCTCACCTCTGACCGCACGTATCAGTCTCAGTCCCAGCGGTTCGTCAAGCTTCGAGCGCAGAAAACGCACGTAAACGTCGACTATATTGGTGTCGCGTGCCGTTTCGTCCTGCCACAAATTGTGAAGCAGCTCATCACGTGATATCGTTTCTCCGGGACGTGCATGAAGATATTCAAGCAGCGCAAATTCACGCGATGTCAGCTTGACAGTCGTGTCAGCGAAGTTTACTGTTCTGTCCTCCGGCGATATAATAAGCTGATTTTCTTCATATTCGCCATCATCTGCCCTCTCGCAGATATCGGTTATAAATCCGCGAAGCTCCGAAAGTGAAAACGGGCGCTCAAGAAGTAAAACTCTCACCTGCTCCGGCATTGCGGCACTAAGTAAGCCGCAGTCTATGAAAATCGCCGCACGCAGACGTCTTATCGGCGGAAGCTCACATAGTCCCTCTGCCGCGAGGATATGATAATCCTTTGCATCCTCCTCTGCTTCGATAAGTCCCAGCCGCAAAAACTCAAGCTGTAAAAACCGTCCGTATAATGAATCGGATGCCATGACCTTGAATTTTAATTTTTCCATATTAATTACCGCGTCTTTGCGTAGCAAAGACTTCCTTGCCGTCGATATTTTTGTCGGTTTGCTTGCAAATTAGAGGCGAAGCCGACAAAGACAAAATTTCGTCGCGTGAATTTTTCACGCTTACCACGCTATCTTCTCGCTCGCAATTTCACGCTCCATAAAAAGCGAAATCTCATCGCCCTCATAACCGAGCGAATAAGCAAGTGCGAGCTTCATATATGCACATTCATTTGTCAGTGAAAATATCGGCTTCATTCCGCGATTTATAAGCTCGGCTGTCGTCGAGTATGTTCCGGATGACGCTCTCATATGCTCGGGAAGCGGAGAGAGAAATACGTCAATACCGCGTTTTTTGCATTTATCAAGCAAATACAGCGCAGAACGGCGTGTGTAACCGTCTCTGTCGCTTGAACGCTCAACGCAGGCTGTCGCCGAATGGTAGCTTCCGTGCAGTATCGCGCGAATTTCGTGTGACGGATCATATGTCGAATAATCAATGCCGACATACGGCTCAATACGCATAACACATTCGTCAAGTCGCTTCAGTGCACCGATAAGCGGATATTCAGCCTGTACCTTGTACGGTTTTGCCTCTAAGTACGGACACATATCATGAGAGAAGAAATCTCCCGTGAAATTGGCACACTGTCTTAAATGTGCACCGTGATGGAGATATATCACGCCGTCCGAATTGCGGTACGGCACATAGACGCCTGCGCCGAATCCTCTCTCGGCAAGCCGGGCAGCCGCACGGAAATTGTCATGACCGTTTGCCCTCTCGTCCGTCAGCGTATAATCGCTTGAAACAAGGAATATCGGCTTGTTCCACCAACCGGCAAGCGCGAGTGAAAGTAAACTCGATGTATAGGCAAGCGTGTCGGTTCCGTGTGCAACGATGATTGCAGAATATCCGTCCGGGTCAATTTCCGAAAAAGCTTCGAGTAAACGATTTAACCTCGGAAATGTCATGTTTTCGCTTAAAATATCGAGCGGATGTGAATATTCAAATTCAACGTCGTTAAAACCGTCGCTGTAAAGTCGCTCGGCAAGTAGTGAAACCGTATTCTTTCCGTTTGCCGAGAGGTGACCGTTTTCGTTAACCGTGGTACTTATAGTTCCGCCGGTCATCATGATAAGGATCTTCATATAAAGCCTCCGAATCAACTCAAAGCTCCGTCAAGCTCCGATTTTATTTTTTTCATATCGATAAGCATATCCTCTTTTTTGTGAGGATCGCGAAGAAGCGCCGAGGGATGGTAAACGGCACATATGCGCTTACCGTTTCGCTCATACCATACGCCGTGCTCTTTTGTGATCTTGAAGTCGGGCTTTATGAGTCTCATTGCGGAAATTCGTCCGAGACAAACAATAAGCTCGGGATCAATGAGCTTTATCTGCTCATCAAGATAACCGATACAAGCATCCTCCTCAGCCGGAAGCGGATCACGGTTCTTCGGCGGACGGCATTTTAATATATTTGCTATGTAAACGTCCTCGCGTGGTATATCAACAGCCTCAAGGAAACGGTCAAGTAACTTTCCTGCCGCGCCGACAAACGGTATTCCCGAAAGGTCCTCTTTTTCTCCGGGCGCTTCACCGACAAACATCAGTCTTGCGTTTTTATTGCCGGTTCCGAACACACAGTTGGTACGCGTTGCAGACAGTGCACACTTTTCGCATGATGCACAAGTGGCTTCAAGCTGTTCCCATGTCATGGCTAAAATTCCTTTCAATTTATGTAATATTTATATTATACCATATATTTTCCTTAAAAGATATAGTTTTTTGAAAATTTTTAATTTTTTAATAATACTTACACAGTGCTATTAGGCGTATGGAAAAAATTTAGGGGTTTCAATTTTGCGCCTATTGGATTATAATATTAGTAAGACCATTTCGAGTGCACACCGCACCGTGTCCAATATACAAGAAAGGATCACCCCGATGGAACATATACTCATAAGTCCCGGCAAGCTCAAGCTGATGCTAACAAAATCCGATCTCGACAGATACGATCTCGACTGCGAAACGATGGACAGCGAAGACACACTGACGCGTCAGGCATTCAGAGAGCTGCTTGCAGACGTAAAACGGGTTTCGGGCTTCGACGCGGCGGATGACAAGGTATTCATTCAGCTCTACCCATCCCGTGACGGAGGAGCAGAAATATACATAACCAGACTCACGCCAAAGCAAGAGGAAAAATCACGCAAGGATGACACTATAAAATTAACAAATGTCTACCGTTTCGATTCAATGGGAGCATTGCTCGAGGTCTGTTCATATATAAAAGCGCAAAGCATCATCAAAGGAAAACACAATTCCCTGCCAACCTCAAGCTCTGCATGGCAAGCGGACGGAAAATATTATCTCATCTGCGAGGACAGCGTCACTTACCGCGAATATCTGCGGCTTGGCAGAAGCGATCGTTTTTCTGAATACATCGGAAGCTTTGGGAAACGCCTTCAGTCATCTGCCGCTCTGCCATACGTGAAAGAGCACTGCAGCTGCTTTTGTGAGCATAATGCGATCACTGCGCTTTCAGAGTTTGCCTGACAACCGAAAAAATACCTTCACCCGTTTTTTTGCGAGTGAAGGCGTTTTTTATTATACAATAGTCATCGTACCAAAATAAGACGGAATATGGAAGTCCGGCTTTTCACGACTGACCATCTTCCAGCAGCCCCAGTGAGGCGACTCGGTTTCATCTCCGCACTTGTAAACATTTGCAGGATGCTTGAGTCCCTTTTTGAATTCATAATCCGGGATGTGCTTTTTGATAAATTCAAACGGCACAGTCAGATCAATTGTCCAATAGTCATCGTGAATCTCTGCCTTGATATCAAGCATTTCGGCGTCCTCATCGGTGAGTCTTGTGAGGTCATCATAGCGATTGCGTCTGAACGCCATGTTTGTGACGGCGTTTGAATTCATTTCAAAGTTAAAATATTTGTCCGTATGAACGGGATCAAAGTTGATGAACCATTCAACGCAGCTGTCAAGATGAACATACTGATAATGCTTTGTTGCAACTGCCTTGGGATTCTTCTCATATGTGGTAAAATGAGCGTGGAACCCGATGTCGCTGTATGTCGCGTAAAACTCCACCTTCGGGCAGTAGCCGTTCGGATCAACATAATCTGTAATTGTTATAACCGGCACTTCTTTGGAACCCTTTTCAACGATAGTGTACATTGTTTGTCTCCTTATTTAATTAAGATTACGGATTCATAAGAATCTGTCCGAGTCTTGATTCCTTATCAATGATAACAACCTTGTCTTCACCTGTCAGCGAAGCTTTAAGCGCATCAAGCGCACGGGTGAACTCATAAAATTCCTTTTTCTCGTCAGTGTTGTAAGCCTCGGCAAGGAGTCGCATATATTCCTGCTCGCCCTCAGCTTCAAGACGTGCAGCCTCAGCCTCTGCGTTTGAAACGATAATGTTAACCTCTTTGTCAACCTCGTTTCTGATAATGGACGCTTCATAGTTACCGTCCGCGGTATATTTCTCCGCAATCTGGTTACGGTCGGAAATCATACGCGCGTAAACCGCTTCCTCGTTACTTTGAGCAAGGTCAAAGCGCTTGATACGAACGTCGATGACGTTTATACCGTAAGTTGCGCAAAGCTCTGCAACCTCGGTTGTTATACCGGCGTAAATATCATTTCGTCCCGAAGCATCCTCGGTGTTGATAATGTCATCCTGCATGAGCGTACCCATGAGGTTCTTGAGCGCGGTGTATGTAACGGCATTGATACGTGCTTCTGCCTCAGCGGTTGTGCCGAGTGTACGGTAGAATGTACGCGGATCGGAAATTTCCCAGATTATATAGCTGTCAACCGTCATATTCTTTTTGTCGCTCGTAAGAACTTCAGACGGCGGTATATCGTATATCAGCGTGGTATCGGGGAATGTGGTCAGCGTATCAACAAACGGAATTTTGAAATGAAGTCCCGCTTCGTTTGTAATGTCAACGATCTCGGAGAATCGCATGAGACAAACATACTCGTTTTCGGCAACAACATATATCGAGTTTGCACCAACAAAAACAAGCAGCAGTAATACTACAATAGTTATAATAAGACTCTTTTTCATGCTATACCCCTTTCTCACTGTCCGTTTGAGACGAAATCGTCAAGCGGCAGCAGCTTTTCGGTTGAGCCTTCCGATACGTCAACATAGAGAGTTACGCCGGGAAGCGTTTCCTCAATCATTTCGTAATACATACGAATACGTGTGATCTCGGGATTCTTTGAATATTCATCATACATCGCTTCAAAGAGTGCAACCTGCTTAACAGCCTCGTTTATACGCTTCTGCTTCAGATATTCGGCATTCTGAGTAAGCTGGTCAGCCTCAGCCTGTGCCTCGGGAAGCTTCTGATTACTGTATGCTTTCGCCTGGTTGATGGCAGTTTCGGCGCCCTGCTTTGCGGTTTCAACGGCTTTGAATGCCTCGATTACCGACTCTGTGGGCGGCTCGGAATCCTGAATCTTGATATCGGTTAAAATAAGACCAATATCATATTCCTCAAGTATCTCAGTGACAAGCTCCTTGACACGTATCTGAATATCGGTTTTACCGTCGGTCAGAACCTGGTCAACCGTTGCACTTCCGACAACCGCACGGATCTGTGACTGTATAAGATTTTTTAGTATAGTTTCGGGAGCTTGGGAATTGTAAAGATACTTAACGGGATCGGATATCTTATATTCAATGAAGAAATCGACATTGACTATATTATAGTCACCCGTGATCATCTTTGATTCCTTTTCAATTATCTCGTAATTATCGGATGATTCTGAGTTGCGATATCCGAGCTCGATCTTCTGATATACGTTAACGTCAACCTTTTCGACCTCCTGAATACCGAGCGGCAGCTTGAAATGAAAACCTGCCCCGGTTACAGACGACACCTTTCCGAGCGTTGTGACAACCGCCTGCTGCTTTTCGTCAACCGTATACCAACAGGTTGAGCCAATCGCAACAACCAGTGCTATAACGAGCAGAATAACAACAGTGCGTCCGAGATTTTTGGGAGACTTTGTTGTTTTTTTAAGCTTAGTATAAAACGTATCTCCGCTTTTTTTGAAGCTATCCATTTATATCCTCCTTTAATATTTGCGGCAGATTAATCAAAAATTGCAAGCCGCAATAATATAACTATATTGTACCATGGATTTATGAATACTTTGTTACAGATTTATTTTACATATAAAAAATATAAACGCCCGGCATCTTCATAATTCAACGACAAAATTTTAAAAAATTATACAAATTAATTGTTTTTTCGTCAAAATATATTGACACACAGTAAAAAATATGATAGAATTTAATCAATTAAAACAAAGGAGAATTATACCATGAAAATTCTATCAACCAAGCGTTTTCTCTTAATCACAATGGCAATGATGCTCGTGATGTCGGTATTCAGCTTCGGTGTTTTAGCCGAGGACGTCGAAACGGATGCCATCATAATTATGGCTCCCGCCGATGACGAGAATCTTGCGGACGGTGCTATCATCGAAGATGAAGCCGTCGGTGAAATTACCGAAGAATCCTCCGAAGAAACAGCAGATGCAAACGGCAAATTCTACGCAACCTTTTGGGCACTGATTCCTCCGGTAATCGCAATCGCTCTCGCACTTATTACAAAAGAGGTTTATTCTTCCCTCTTTATCGGTATTTTGGCAGGCGGTCTGCTTGCAACCGAGTTTAATCCGCTCGGAACTGTTGATGCACTCATAAACGACGGTTTTATCGCAGCAGTTTCGGATACCGCTGGTATTTTCATATTCCTTGTGCTTTTGGGAATACTTGTTGCACTTATCAATAAGACCGGTGCGGCTGCGGCATTCGGCAGATGGGCACAAAAGCACATCAAAACCCGTGTCGGCGCACAGCTTGCGGCATTCGTACTCGGCGTACTCATCTTTATCGACGACTACTTCAACTGTCTCACTGTCGGCTCGGTAATGATGCCCGTCACCGATTCTCACAAGATCTCCCGTGCAAAGCTCTCGTTTATCATCGATGCAACAGCGGCTCCCGTTTGTATGATCGCACCGATCTCCTCTTGGGCAGCGGCAGTTTCCGCATATGCCGAGGGTACAGGCTATAACGGACTTGAGTTGTTCGTTCGTGCAATTCCGTTTAACTACTATTCGCTCATGACGCTTCTCTTTGTTGTACTCATCATCGTGCTCAAGGTTGACTTTGGTCCGATGGCGAAGCACGAAAAGAATGCCATCGAAAAGGGCGACCTCTTCACGACCGGTGAATCCACAAACAAATCCAAAGAAGAGCTCGAAGTCAACGATAAAGGAAAGGTTATCGACCTTGTTCTCCCGATCGTCGTTCTCATCGGAATTTGCGTATTCGGACTCGTTTACGTTGGCGGTATCCTCTCGGGTGTTGACTTTGTAAACGCCTTCGCCGCAACCGATGCAACAGTCGGTTTGCCTTGGGGTGGTCTTGTTGCTCTTATCATCACAATCATCTATCTGCTTTGCCGCCGCGTTGTTTCCTTTAAGGATGCAATGGAGTGTGTTCCGAAGGGCTTCAAAGCAATGGTTCCTGCTATCACAATCCTTACCTTTGCAACCGCTCTTAAGAACATGACCGGCTTGCTCGGCGCAGACGTTTATATCGAAACACTTATGAAGAACTCTGCTGAAGCACTCTCTCTCTTCTTACCTGCAGTTGTCTTCCTCGTTGCTTGTCTCCTCGCATTTGCAACAGGTACATCCTGGGGTACATTCGGAATCCTCATTCCGATCGTCGGAGCAATCTTCCCGGATCCCGCAAGTCCCCTTTACTTCATCGGTATGTCCGCTTGTCTTGCAGGTGCGGTTTGCGGCGACCACTGCTCGCCTATCTCCGATACGACAATCATGTCCTCTGCCGGCGCACAGTGTGACCACATCAACCACGTTTCAACTCAGCTTCCCTATGCAATCTCCATCGCAGGCTGTTCATTCATTGCATATGTTGTCGGCGGTCTGACGCAGAACGGTTGGATCGGTCTTGCTGTGGCAGTCGTTGCAACTGTCGGACTTGTTCTTGGCTTCAAGTTCCTCGGTTCGAAGAAAACACATTAACTTATCGTAAAATTATACTTATTTCCGAGCACTCCGTTTTACACGGAGTGTTCTTTTTTATAGCCGCAAACATAAATTTTTTAACACAACTCATACCAAAACTTTATAAACAATTCACCGTTGTGCATAAAAAGGTCGAACTTTATTAATATTTGTTTGATATAATAAAATCACGAAAGATAGTAAACCTCTCGCATATCATCACGACCAATCAGCAATGTCGCAGAGTGAATAATTTCCAAAAATTTCGGGGGTTTTTATGTTGGATAGCAATAATGATATCCTGAATAAAACTGAAGATACTCGCTCGGACGAAGCTTGTTACGGTGGGCTTGGCAGACGGCTTTCATATGAACAGTGGTGCCGCAGTGCTGAAAAAGGACGCTTAAAGCACCTTTTCCCAAGGCTCACACTTATCGTCTGTATTACGTTGTTTTTTGGTCTGCTCGGTGTTTTATGCAGCATGGCTGTATTTCACATCGTGTCGGAAAACAGCGAAATATATTATCCGAGCGACGGTGAAATCGAAAATATGCAAAAATCTGATGCCGCACAGTTATTTGATGTCAAAGCAAAATCGCCGGTGTCTGAGCTTGTATTCATGAAAAATTCAGTCACCGCGGAAAATGTCAGTCACGAGGTGGCACAGCGTTACCGTATACCGATCGGCGTTCTGATTCATGAAGTTATTGAAAATTCCTCTGCTCACGCGGCAGGACTTCTGAGTGGAGATATCATTGTTGCAGTGAACGGTACTGCCGCAACCGATATCACAAGTCTTGATTCTGTGCTGGCAAAATGCAAGCTCGGAACGATCGTAAAGTTCACGGTATTCCGCGATGACACATATGTTGATCTGAGTGTCAATCTTGATTAATCATCTTACAAATAAATATGAAAACGGCAGGTATGATACACATTTTGGAGTGTATATCATTTCCCTGCCGATTTTTTATAAAGTTATATTAAAAATCTTATTCCATACCCGTAAAGCCGTGCTCCTTTAAGAGCTTAACTGCCGCGCCCTCTGCCTCGATACGCATAACAACATATGCCTCATTGTCACTCTTTGCAATGAACGCATACATATACTCAATCGTAATATCGTTCGACGCAAGAAGCTCAAGAACCTCCGCAAGTCCGCCGGGACGGTTGTGAATGCAGGCAGTGATAACACTTGTTATCGAAACGGTCAGCCCCTCTGCCTTGAGTACGCGCTCAACCTCTTCGGGATCGTCAACGATGATACGAAGAATACCGAAGTGTGTTGTGTCCGCAACGGAGAGCGCACGGATGTTGATATTGTTTTTTGCAATGATCTTTGTGATCTCGGCGAGTCTGCCGGGCTTGTTTTCAACGAAAATGGAGATCTGCTTGATAATCATAATATTTACCTCCCAAATTTATATTAATGAAGCTTACGCTTATCTACAACACGCTTTGCCTTACCCTCGCTTCTCGGAATCGTACCCGGTTCAACGAAAGTAATCTTCGAAGCAAGTCCGAGCGTGGACTGCATTCCTGCGTTGATCTTTGCCGCCATTTCCTCCATACCCTTAACGTGGTCTGAGAAGTTATCGGCGGAAACCTCAACCTGAATTTCCATAATGTCAAGATTGTTCTTACGGTCAACGTAGATCATATAGTGAGGATCGACCGTACCGCAGGAAAGGAGTACACTTTCAATCTGCGACGGGAATACGTTTACGCCGCGGATAATGAGCATATCGTCCGAGCGTCCGCAGGGCTTTTGCATACGGACAAATGTACGTCCGCAGGCACATTTTTCATGAGTGATGCTCGAAATATCGTGTGTTCTGTAACGGATAAGAGGAAGTGCTTCCTTTGTAATACAGGTGAATACAACCTCGCCCTGCTCTCCGTCCGGCAAAACCTCTCCCGTATCGGGATCAATAATCTCGATGAGGAAGTGGTCCTCGTTAATGTGCATACCGTTCTGACATTCGCAGTCGTATGCAACGCCGGGACCGGAAATTTCCGAAAGACCGTAAATATCGTAAGCCTTGATTCCGAGGCGTTCCTCAATCTCGGCACGCATCTGTTCAGTCCACGGTTCTGCACCGAAAAGACCTGCCTTTAAGTGAATCTTGTCAAGCGTGATTCCCTGCTCCTTCAGTGTGTCCGCAATGAACAGCGCATATGATGGCGTACAGCAGAGTATTGACGAGCCGAAATCCTGGAGCATGGTCACCTGACGTGCAGTGTTGCCGCTCGATGCAGGAATAACCGTTGCACCCATCTTCTGTGCACCGTCGTGAAGTCCGAGACCGCCGGTGAAAAGTCCGTAGCCGTAAGAAACGTGAACGAAATCGTCCTTGTCTGCACCTGCGGCAACAAGTGCACGTGCGGCACACTCTGCCCAAAGGTCAATATCGTTCTGGGTGTAGCCGACGACCGTTTGCTTGCCGGTTGTACCCGACGAAGCGTGAATACGGATAAGATTCTTAGGCTCAACGCAGAACATTCCGTAAGGATAACCGTCGCGAAGATCCTGCTTATACGTGAACGGAAGCTTGTGAAGATCGTCAATCGAGTGAATATCCTCGGGCTTAAGACCGATAGCATCCATACGCTCGCGGTACATGGGCATATTCTTGTAAACGTGGTGAATCGTGCGCGAAAGATTGTAAGACTGGAGATGATAGAGCTGATCGCGCGTGGCTGTTTCCATAGCCTCATTGAAATACTTTGCCATTGGTTGTTATCTCCTTTATATAAGTTACGCCGAATGGCTTGCGCCAAGGTCGAACGCTTTTAAATTAAGCTCAAGGAATTTTTCGGGAACGGAAATGCGTACAGCCTCACGAAGCGTTTCATCGTCAATGTCGAGCGCGTGTGCCGCCATACCAATGAGGGCTACATTAACAGCCTTTTCACTGCCTGCTTCGCGTGCAATTGCAAGTGCGTCAGCGGCAATAACCTTTGCGCCTGCCGCTTTCATCTTTTCAACAAGGTCGGTAGGATACTGCGCCGCACCGGTTACAACCGGCATGGGATTTATCTCTTGTGTATTGGTGATAATAACGCCGTCCTTTTTGAGATAAGGAAGCCATCTTGCCGCCTCAAGAAGCTCAAAGGACATGATAACGTCAGCTTCACCCTTGCAAATAACGGGAGAAGCAACCTTGTCGCCATACTTAACATAAGTGACAACCGAGCCGCCGCGCTGACTCATTCCGTGAACCTCGGAAACCTTTACATCATAATTCTGAAGAAGCACAGCGTTACCGAGAATACGGCTTGCGAGCAGTGAGCCCTGACCGCCGACACCAACTATCATAATATTCTTTGTCATTTGAGTCACTCTCCTCTCACACGATCGCGCAGACCTTACACATCTGTGTACACAGACCGCAGCCTGTACAGAGTGTAGCGTCAATGCGAGCCTTACCGTCAACAATCGAAATGCAGGGGCATCCGATCTTCATACACATCTTACATCCGACACACTTATCAGCATTAACCGTAAGAGCCGGCTCACGCTTGACATATTTAAGCAGCGCACAAGGACGGCGGCAGATGATAACGGACGGACACTTTGCCGAAAGCTCTTCCTTGAGAACAGCCTCGGTTTCTTTAAGGTTGTTAGGATCAACGATGCGGATATGCGCTTCGTCAACGCCTGCTGCCTTGGCAATATTTTCGAGCATGATACCGGTTACGGGCTCACCCTTTAAAGTGAAGCCTGTGCAGGGATTCTGCTGATGTCCGGTCATACCGGTGATGCTGTTGTCAACGATAACAACAGTTGAGATACCCTTGTTGTATGTAATGTCAACAAGTCCCGTGATACCCGAATGCATGAATGTTGAGTCACCGATAACGGCAACACACTTGTCCTCCTCGCCGCGTACCTTTGCAAAGCCGTGAAGCGCGGAGATCGAAGCCCCCATACAGAGTGTGGTGTCCATACCTGCAAGCGGCTGTGCGGCACCGAGAGTGTAACATCCGATGTCACCGCTGACGTAAAGTCCGAGCTTTTTGAAGAGGTAGAAAACACCTCTGTGAGGACAACCGGGACAAAGCACCGGAGGACGCACGGGAATGTTATCTTCAAGAGTATAGCAATCGTTTTTCTTATTAAGAAGAATGTCCGCAATAAGCTCCTGCGAAAATTCGCCGCAAATGGGGAGCAGATTCTTACCGTCACACTTGATGCCAAGCGTCTTAACATGAGTTTCGATAATGGGATCAAGCTCCTCAATAACGATCACGCGCTCATATTTAGCCGCGAACTCCTCAATGATACGCTTCGGAAGCGGATTGACCATACCAAGCTTTAAGTAAGAAGCGGTATCGCCGAAAGCCTCAAGCGCATAACAGAATGACGGACCTGCGGTAATAATACCGATCTTCGCGCCCTTATTTTCGATAACCTTGTTAAACGGACAGTTCTCCGCAAACTCGGCAAGTTCACGGAGTCTTTCTTCAACAACAACGTGACGACCGCGAGCCATTGCAGGCATCATAACGTGCTTTGCGATGTTCTTCTCGTAAGGCTTAACGGGCACTTCAACTCTGTCAGAGGTCTCAACGATCGACTGCGAGTGAGAAACACGTGTATTAAGACGAAGAATGAACGGAGTGTCAAACTTCTCGGAATATTCATATGCAGCCTTTGTAAATTCAAGACATTCGCCCGAATCGGACGGCTCGAGCATCGGGAGCTTCGCCGCAATAGCATAGTGACGGCTGTCCTGCTCGTTCTGGGACGAGTGCATACCGGGATCATCGGCAACGCCGATAACGAAACCACCGTTAACACCCGTGTAAGACGTGATAAACAGCGGATCCGCCGCAACGTTAAGTCCGACGTGCTTCATAGCACAGAACGAACGTCCGCCGCCAATAGCCGCACCAAGTGCCGCCTCAAGCGCAACCTTTTCGTTGGGTGCCCATTCTGCGTAAACCTCATCATATTTAGCCACAGCCTCGGTAATCTCGGTACTCGGAGTTCCGGGATAACTCGAAACAAATCGCACACCTGCTTCGTAAAGTCCGCGTGCGACGGCCTCATTTCCAAGCATTATTTTTTTCATTGATATATTCTCCAAAAAATTATTTTCTAAAAATCATTTCACGCGGTTGTCGATAACTCTCTTTGCCTTGCCGACAAATCTTTCAAGCGATTTCGGCTCAACGAGATTGATCTTTGCGTCAAGTCCGAGAACGGTCTGGAGCTTATGACGAACCTTCTGCTGAAGATTTTCAAGAGATGTGAACGATGTGAGCAGATTTGCATCGGAAACCTCAATGTTGATTTCAAAGGTGTCCATATAGTTCTTTGTTCCGAGTACGATCTGATACTGCGGACCAACCTCGGGAATGCTTACAAGTACGCTTTCAATCTGCGTCGGGAAGACGTTAACGCCCTTGATCTTGAGCATATCGTCGGCACGTCCGAGCGGCTTGTCCATACGAACATGAGTGCGTCCGCATTCACACTTTTCATAGTGAAGACGTGTGATATCCTTGGTGCGGTAACGCAGAAGCGGTATTCCCTCTTTTGTCAGCGTTGTCACAACAAGCTCACCCTCGTCGCCGCGAGCCTTGACAGAACCTGTCGCGCTGTCAATAACCTCGGGAAGGAAGTTATCCTCCGCAAAATGCAAGCCACAGCGATAGCGGCATTCGCCCGAAACACCGGGGCCGCAAAGCTCACTCATACCGTAGTTATCGGTTGCAAAGAGATTCCAAGCCTCCTCAACCTTTGCGCGCATTTCGTTGGAGCAGCCCTCCGAGCCGAAAAGTCCGAGACGGATGCCGAGGTCTCTGCAGTCAATACCGAGATCTCTCGCAACCTCTGCTATGTAAAGCGCATACGACGGAGTTGAAACGAGTGCAGTCGTTCCGAAGTCCTTCATAAATTTGAGCTGTTTTTCGGTGTTGCCCGTCGATGTGGGAACAACAGTCGCGCCGATGTTTTCAAGTCCGTAATGCAAACCAAGCGCACCGGTGAACATACCGTAACCGAACGCGATCTGAACGATATCGTCAGCGCTCGCACCTGCCGCAACAACTATACGCGAAACGCAATCAGTCCACATTTTGAGGTCGTTCTTTGTGTAACCAACTACCGTGGGATTACCCGTAGTACCGGAGGACGCATGGATACGAACGATCTCCTTTTTGTCAACCGCAAAAAGTCCGAAAGGATATGTATCGCGGATGTCGTCCTTGGTTGTATACGGAATATACTGAATATCGGAAAGCGCGGTGATTTTGTCTGCGGTGATACCTGCCTCATCGAGTCTTTTCTTATAAAAAGGGACACGGTTATAGCAGTAATCCACAATGTTTTTGAGACGCCCCAGCTGCAGACGTTCAAGGTCTGCCCTGTCCATCGTCTCTATTTCTTCTTGCCAAAACATAATAATGATCCTATCCTTAATATAAAATGTTATCTCTAATATTATAATATAAAATAATCGCTATGTCAAGGAAAAACGGCGTTTTTTAACGAAAAACATTATATAGGGCAACCATCGAGAAAAAACCACCGCGTCAAAAGGCGTACCGAGCCCTTGTTCAGTGGTTTTAAGTTATACAGTATTTGTTAAATTATATCAGCTTATAAAATCAAATTCAATATCGTAAATGTTAACCGTGTCGCCATCCGCGCAGCCCTTTGCGGTAAGTGCATCAATAACGCCGCTCGATTTGAGTATACGCTGGAAGAATGCAACCGATTCCCTGTCGCCGAAGTTGACAGAATCGATAAGCTGGAGAAGCCATTCACCCTCAACATAATAAACGCCGTTAACATTGCGGACGATAATCTCGCGCTCACCGTCATCGCTCACTTCGGGGATCGGCTCTGCCTCGGATTCGTAAATCGTCAGCGGCGGCAGATCTTCAAGCATCTCGGCAGTACGCCACATAAGCTCGTCCACGCCTTCTCGTGTTGCAGCAGAGATATAGAAAAGCTCACAGCCAAGCTCGTCTTTCACGTATGCTTCGAAATCCGAAAGATCAACAAGTTCGAGAACAGTCGCATCTATCTTATTCGCGGCAAAAATCTGCGGTCTTGACGCAAGCTCGGGCGAATAACGCTCAAGCTCGGAATTTATCTTTTTGATATCGTCGATCGGATCGCGCCCCTCTGCACCGCTTACGTCAATAACATGGATAAGTAAACGGCAGCGGTCAACATGACGCAGAAAATCGTGACCGAGGCCTGCTCCCTCTGCGGCGCCCTCGATAAGTCCGGGGATATCGGCAAGAACAAAACCTTTATTTTCACCCGTTTTAACAACACCGAGCTGTGGCTGTAATGTCGTAAAATGATAATTTGCGATCTTTGGCTTTGCCGAGCTGACAACCGATAAAAGCGACGATTTTCCGACGTTTGGAAAGCCTACAAGTCCAACGTCCGCAAGCATTTTAAGCTCCAGCGTGACATCCTTTTCTTCGCCCTTGAGTCCGGGCTTCGCAAAACGCGGAATCTGACGTGTCGGTGTCGCAAAATGACGGTTACCCCAGCCGCCTCGTCCACCCTTTAAAATCGTATAAGGCTCACAGTCGGACATATCCTTGATGATGCGTCCCGTTTCAGCGTCTTTTATAACAGTTCCCGGCGGAACGAGAATTACCGTATCTTCACCGTTCTTTCCGTGGAACTTTTCCGTACCGCCGTCACCGCCGTTTTCGGCGATAAACTTGCGCTTGTAACGGAAAGCGAGAAGCGTGTTCGTTCCCTCGTCAATCTTGAAAACGATATTACCGCCCGTACCGCCGTCACCGCCCGAAGGTCCTCCCTCGGCTACGTATTTTTCACGGTGAAATGCGACGCATCCGTTGCCGCCGTCACCTGCTTTTATGTGTATTGTTACGTTATCTATAAACATTGTTGTCCTCCCAAAAAGTTAGAGACTGAATCCGAACGGCAGGAGCTGTGCAAGCGTGTACTGTTTCACTTCCCCATCCGCAGATCCGCAATAAATTATCATGTCACCAAATTCCGAAAATGCCTGACGACAGATTCCGCAGGGCGTTATGGCATCGTCACCGCCAATGCAGGCAACAGCGAGAAATTCACGTTCACCTGCCGCAAGTGCCGCGCCGAGCGCAACCCGTTCAGCGCAAGCTCCTGCACCAAACGACGCATTTTCAAAATTACACCCCGTGTATATCTTTCCGCTCGAAGCTAAAATCGCCGCACCGACCTTATATTTTGAATACGGCGCATAAGCGTTCTCACGTGCAATTCTTGCCGCTTCGATAAGCTCATTTTTAATGTTACTGTCCATCGTTCACCATTGCGACAAGCGCATCCTCATCAATAACGGCAACACCGAGCGACTCCGCCTTTGTAAGCTTTGAGCCTGCGTCACTGCCGGCAACAACATACGTCGTCTTTTTCGAAACAGACGATGAAACCTTACCGCCGTGTGACTCGATGAGTGCCGTCGCTTCATCACGCTTCATAGTCGGAAGAGTACCCGTAAGCACAAACGTCATACCGCTGAATTTTTCGCTCTTTTGCTGTGACTCGTAAACAGTCACAACACCGCACGATTTTAATTCATCAATTATCTCACGCGTCTTTGCATGAGCGAAGAAATCAATAACATATTTAGCCGTCACCGCGCCAACATCCTCTATATCACAGAGAGATTCCTCGTCAGCACAGAATAATGCCTCAATATCGCCGAATTTCGCCGCAAGCACCTGTGCCGCCTTGACACCGACCTGACGTATACCGAGCGCATAAATGAGCCTTGCAAGTCCTGCGGATTTCGAATTTTCAATCGCCGCGATAAGATTCTGTGCGCTCTTTTTGCCCATTCGCTCAAGCGGTATTAACTGCTCCTCTTTAAGCGAATAAAGATCAGCCACGGTTGAAACAAGTCCCTCTGAATGGAGAAGCGCAAGCAGAGACTTTCCGAGTCCGTCAATATCCATCGCATCCTTTGAAGCAAAATGCTCGAGATTGCGAAGAAGCTGCGCAGGACACGCCGAATTTGTACAGCGATACGCCGCCGTACCCGATTGCGACTCATCATCCGCATCCGCTATAACAGCCTCACCGCATGACGGACAGTTAGACGGCATATCGAAGAAGCGTTCCGAGCCGTCGCGCTTTTCCTTAACGACAGACACCACCTCGGGAATTATGTCTCCCGCTTTTCTGACGATAACCGTGTCGCCGATCATGATATCGCGCTCGCGGATAAAATCAAGATTGTGTAATGTCGCACGTGAAACATTCGTACCGGCAAGCTGCACCGGCTCAAGCACTGCGTTCGGCGTGAGCACACCGGTTCTGCCAACCTGTATCACGATGTCAGTAAGCTTTGTCGGCTTTTCCTCAGGCGGATATTTATACGCAACCGCCCATTTCGGCGTTGACGTGGTTTCGCCAATTTCACTGCGCTGTGAAAGCGAGTTAACCTTTATAACCGCACCGTCGATTCCAAAAGGAAGTCCCTCGCGTGCCGCACCGATACGTTCTATAACGTCGATGACCGCATCCGCACTTTTAACAACGCTGTATTCGGGCAGAACCGTGAATCCGACCGACTTCAGCCAATCAAGGCTCTCTTTGTGGGTGTCAAATGTCTTTGTTCCTGCTTGATAATTAAAGACAAAAATATCAAGTCCGCGTGAAGCGGTAATCTTTGAATCAAGCTGACGAAGCGTGCCTGCCGCGGCGTTTCGCGGATTTGCAAACAGCGATTCACCCTCCGCTTCACGGCGTTCATTTAACTTCTCAAATTTCGCACGCGACATATATACCTCACCGCGCACCTCAACATACGGCTCATCCGTGTCAATCGTGAGCGGTATCGTGCGCACAGTTCGGAGATTCTCGGTAACATCCTCGCCGACCTTACCGTCACCGCGAGTTGCTCCGCGAACAAATTTACCGTTCTCGTAAACGAGCGCAACCGACAGACCGTCAATTTTACATTCAACCGTAAATTCACAGTCGGGAGCGATCGCCTTTATTCTCGCAACAAAAGCACGTACCTCATCATAATCGAAAACATCGGAAAGACTTCCGAGCGGAACATTGTGTATAACCTTGTTAAAGCCGTCGAGTGCCTTTCCTCCAACTCGCTTGGTCGGCGAATTGGGATCGGCAAGCTTTGGATACTGTTCTTCAAGCGTCACAAGCTCGCGAAAGAGCATATCGTAATCATAATCGGAGATCTCGGGTGCGTCAAGTACATAATAAAGACGCGAATGATATTCAAGCAGGCGTGCAAGCTCCGTCATTCGAAGCGCGGCATCGTTTGCATTCATGTTAGATTTCCTCCGTATTAACAGTTAAAAATGTGATTAAATACATTATACCACAAGTTTCCGATAAATAAAAGAGTTTTTAAAAAAATTTTCCGCAAATTGTTCGAAAAATCATTGACTTTTTCGAGGGAAGTTGGTACAATATAAGGTGTAAAATAAAAATCCATATATATGAAAGGAATATTATTATGAAAACCAAAGCAGTTAGAATTTACGGTGTCAACGACCTCCGTCTTGAGGAGTTTGAGCTTCCCGAGATCGCAGACGACGAGATACTGGCACACATTATATCCGATAGCCTTTGTATGTCTTCTCACAAGGCTGCAATGCAGGGTGCCGCTCACAAGCGTATTCCCGATGACTGCGATGTAAACCCCATAATCCTCGGTCACGAGTTCTGCGGCGACATCGTTAAGGTTGGTAAGAAGTGGCAGGATAAGTTCAAGCCCGGCGATAAATTCGCTATCCAGCCTGCTCATAACAAGAACGGCAGTCTCATGGCTCCCGGTTACAGCTATAAATACTGCGGCGGCGGCGCTACATACGTAATCATCCCTGCAGACACTCTCGAAATGGACTGTCTCTTAAAGTATAACGGTGACGCTTACTTCTACGGTTCCCTTTCCGAGCCTATGAGCTGCATCATCGGCGGTGCACACGCAAACTATCACACCAAGGGCGGCTCTTATGTTCACGATATGGGCATCAAAGAAGGCGGTAACGCTTGTATCCTCGCAGGTGCAGGTCCTATGGGACTCGGTGCTGTTGACTATCTTATCAGCTGTGACCGTCGTCCGTCGTTCCTCGTTGTAACCGATATCGACGAAGCTCGTCTTGCTCGTGCGGCTGAGATGGTTACCGTTGAAAAGGCTGCAAAGAACGGCGTTAAGCTCATGTATGTAAACACTGCAAAGTATGAAGATTCCACAGCTTACTTAAAGAGCCTCGCTCCCGAGGGTTATGACGATGTATTCGTATTCGCTCCCGTTAAGCCCGTTGTTGAACAGGGTGACGCAATCCTCGGCAAGGACGGCTGCCTCAACTTCTTCGCAGGCCCGACCAAGACAGACTTCTCTGCAATGTTCAACTTCTATAACGTACACTACGCATCGACTCACATCGTCGGCACCAGCGGCGGTAACACAGACGATATGCGCGAATCAATCACAATGATGGAAAAGGGACTCATCAATCCTGCGGCTATGATCACACACATCTGCGGTCTTGACGCTGTTCCCCAGGCAACCATCGACCTCGATAAGATCCCCGGCGGCAAGAAGCTTTGCTACACAAACATTTCCCTGCCTCTCACTGCTATTGCGGATTTTGCAGAGCTTGGTAAGACCGATCCCATGTTTGCAGAGCTTGCTCGCATCTGTGAGGCTAACAACGGTCTCTGGTGCGGTGAAGCAGAAAAGTATCTGCTCGCAAACGCTAAGTCCATCTGACTATTTTGCAAAGCGGAACGGTAAAAAGTTCCGCTTTCTTTGCTATAATAATTTTTATTAAGGAGAATAACAATGTCAAACGAAATCATGACACGTGTAAGCGCTATCGCTCCCGTACTGCGTATGCTCAGCAAAGAGGATAAGTGCTGCACAGTTAAATTTTCAACCGAATACTGCGAAAAATGTACTGCGGGTGCACTCAAAATCACCGATGAGAGCATCGACGGTATCAAAGCCGCATTTGATGCTTACGTAAAAGCAAACGGAGCAAAGCCGACCGCCGCATTTGTTGACGGGCTCGGTATATTCAGAATCAACGTCACCGAAGCAGCAGGCAAGCGTCTTGACGGCAAGATCGCTATCGTTACAGGAAGCGCACAGGGCTTTGGTAAGGGTATCGCAGAGCATATGGCTCGCGAGGGCGCACACGTTGTTGTTGCAGATATGAACGCAGACGGCGCAAAGGCTACCGCTGATGAGCTTTGTGCGGCATACGGTGCAGATGCGGCTATTTCGGTCGGCGCAAACGTATCCGATGAAGCAAGCGTTGAAGCAATGGTTGCCTCTTGCGTTGCAGAGTTCGGCGGACTTGACGTTTTCGTTAATAATGCAGGTATCGTTCGCGCAGGAAGCCTCGAAGAAATGACCAAGGCAAACTTCGAGCTTGTTGCCGCTGTAAACTACACTGCATACTTCCTCTGCGCTAAATACGCTTCTGCAGTTATGAAGCTCCAGCGCAAGGTCTGCCCCGATTATCTTTCCGATATCATCGAGATCAACTCGAAGTCGGGACTCGAGGGCTCAAACAAGAACTTCGCATATGCCGGCAGTAAGTTCGGCGGAATCGGTCTTACCGAATCGTTCGCACTCGAGCTCGCACCGTTCGGCATCAAGGTTAATGCAATCTGCCCCGGTAACTTCTTAAACGGTCCTCTGTGGAGCGATCCCGAAAAGGGACTTTTCGTTCAGTATCTCAACGCAGGCAAGGTTCCCGGCGCAAAGACAATTGACGATGTGCGCCGCTTCTATGAAGCAAAGGTACCGCTGAACCGCGGATGCGAGATCAAGGACGTTGCTCGTGCGATCCTTTACATAATCGAGCAGGAATACGAAACCGGCCAGGCAATTCCCGTAACCGGCGGACAGGTAATGTTAAAGTAATCGCAAACGAAAGGACAAAGAAAAAATGTCTATCGAAAATCTTATAGCACAGCTTAACGCCGACACTAAGGAAGAGCGTCTTGCGGCACTTCGCGAGATCAAGGCACTCACCGATAAGGGCGAGCTTCCGACTCCCGAGAAGACGGCGTTTGTAAACAATCATATTCACACAACATATTCATTCTCACCCTACTCGCCCACAAAGGCACTTTACCTCGCATGGCAGAACGGACTCGGTACAGCCGGAATCATGGACCACGATTCCGTATCCGGTGCAAAGGAGTTCATCGAAGCAGGTGAGATCATAGGTATGCCCGTAACCGTCGGTGCCGAATGCCGTATCAACATGAGCGGTACAGCACTCAACGGCAAGCGTATCAACAACCCCGACCAGATATCCGTCGCATATGCGGCAATTCACGGTATTCCCCATCAGATGATCGACCGTTTCGACGCTTTCTTCGAGGGTTACCGCCGTCACCGTAACCTGCGCAATCTCAAGATGTGCAGACGTATCAACGAGATCATGGCTCCGTACGGCGTTGCAATTGACTTCAAAGCAGACGTACTTCCCCTCTCAAATTCGTGGGAAGGCGGCTCGGTCACAGAGCGTCACGTGCTGTTTGCACTCGCAAAGAAGCTGACTGCACGTTTCACCACACCTGCAGAGGTGCTTGCTTTCCTTGAAAATGACATGGGACTCGCTCTTTCGGCAAAGGTACGCTCCCAGATCGCAGACGGCGACAAGACTCCGCAGTTCTATGAGTATGACATCCTCGGTGCACTCAAGAGTAATCTCGTCGAAAAAATTTACATCGACGCAACCGACGAGTGCCCCGATGTTACCGAATACATCGCGCTCTGCCGCGAGACCGGTGCAATAAGTGCATACGCTTACCTTGGCGACGTCGGCGATTCGGTAACGGGTGACAAGAAGGCACAGAAGTTTGAGGACGATTATCTTGATCTGCTTATCTCCGAGCTGAAGCGTCTCGGCTTCAACGCCATCACATATATGCCCTCGCGCAACACACGTGAACAGCTCGAGCGTATTATAAAGCTCTGCAACGACAACGGATTCTTCCAGATAAGCGGCGAGGACATCAACTCCCCCCGTCAGTCGTTCATCTGTAAGGCAATGGCAGACCCGATGTTCGCGCATCTCACCGATGCTACATACGCGCTTATCGCTCACGAAGAAGCAGCAAGCAAGGACATCACCAAGGCGATGTTCTGGGGTAAATAAGATAATTTAGCACTTAATAAATAACAACCACCGAGGTAAAGCTGTTATAGTTCTGCCTCGGTGGTATTTATTCGCTTATTTCATTCAAAAAAATCACTTACAGAGCAGGAAAGAATTTCGGCAAGCTCTGGCAATAACGTAATATCAGGGTAGCATTCGCTTCTTTCCCATTTTGATATTGCTTGCGGTGAAACGCATAGTATCTCTCCAAATTCTTCTTGCGTCAAATTGTTCTTTTGACGGTATTTTTTTATTTTATCCGCAATAGTGATTTTCTTCATCGTTGTTTAACCAACCAATATGTTTCATTTTCACGATTCATAATACCGCAAGCAATTATTTCACGGCGAATAGTACAATGATCTTCGTGGAATTGATGTATAATATCATTAACTTCTTTTTCGGTGTAGACACGCTCTTTCTCAAAGCATTTTGCAATTTCGCCAAGAACGATTTCACGCTTTTTTCGTTGAGACGGGATACGAGTCAGTTTTCCGTATTCGAAGAAATGCGAAATGACTTCTTTCTTATATTTCTCATCGTCATTTACAGCTGATTCTTCTTTTTTTATCAGCTCATAAAGCGGCTTATCGAATATCTCGCGATTGAGCGAATATATAATATAAAATTGTGAACGAGAGCAGTTTACCACATTAGCCGCCTCCATCTTTTTTAAGTGATAGCAGATTGTCGCAGGCGTAAGTGAAAGCTCGCAAGCGATTTTCTCAACATATGAATCCTCATGCATGAGAATATTGAGAATGTCAAGACGGGTTTCGTCCGCAATCAGTTTTAATAGTTCAAGCTTTTGCTTCACTCATTCACTTCCTTTCGCTTTTGCCATGCTTCGGCAAGACAAGCTTTTGCGAAGCGGAAACCGCCTATACGCTCGTTGAGTTCAATCGCTTCCCATTTGTACTCTCTCGCCAATGCATCCTCTATCAAAGTGTAAAATACAGAATCAAACATTTTCATTCTCCTCAAACATATGCGGATAAACAGCATTTTCTATCCGCCACGCTTCCCACACACCAAGCATATTCAAGACAGCACCTATTTTGATTTTTAATTCAAATACGTTTTTCGTATCTCCTGCCGCTTCCGCCTGCTCAAGTTCAGAGAAATAATTGCATAAAATCTGATTACGTATAAATATTTCCGCCTGCATAGCAGCTGTTAATTTTTTTTGCTCATCACTACTTAATCTTTGAAAAACATCATTCAATTTCGGATAATTGCAAAGATATTTTTTCATAATTTTAAATCTCATGTTTAAAACATCTTCTCTTTTTCCGATTGTATTGAACAAATGCCCTGCATTGCCGCACAGATTGTACATTCCAAATTCGATTTGTACGGCTTTTTTCTCAGTCGCCTTATCTTTGTCAATCATATCTAATCTGCTTTTGCATTCACTGCACTTCTCTCTTGTGAGATCTACGAGCGCCTTATCAATTTCAAGATGTGTCATTTGTTCTCCTTTCATAGTGGCGTATACTTCTTTGTGATCACACTTATATTATACTCATCTAATCACTTTTTGTCAATATTGATTCGATGATTTTCTAATCATTCTACCAATGGTAGAAAATATTGAAGTGCATATGCAATACAAAAAAAGCAGCCCGCATTTTACTGCAGACTGCTTCGCCATATTATTCCTTTTTATCAAGCAAGCTGTAAATACACAAAATCAAGCCTGCCACAAAAGCAATCGGACCGCCCCAAGATAAAAGATAATTCTCTCCTATAACCGCAATATCCGGTGCCGCAAATAAGATTTGATGCGACAAATATTCAGCACAAGAAGCGATAATTCCACACACCATTAGCGCAGAACCAAATATCATCTTTTTCATGGTGATCTCCTGTCGGTAAGTTATTTTATCTCTTTATAACAAAATGTCTCGGCAGACCGTTCTCGTAGAACTGCTCGGGCTCACCCTGGATAAGCGGAAGAATGTAGTCAATACCTGCCTCGGTGATTCCGTTGCCCTCGGCGTTGATATATTCATCCGGCACCTCGCGGATCTTGTTCGCGATCTGTGCGATATCTCCGCTTTCAACGTGTACACTGTAAGCGTCACCGCCGTCACGTACATAGCACATCATCTTGCCCGACTCGCCGTTTGCCGCCGCCATTACAGCCGCTGCACCAACGCACTGCGATTCGTCAAGGTCAGCCTTCGATGCGATGTGAGAAGCACATCTCTGCATGAGGTTAAGCTCGATCGAACGAACCTTACAGCCGATACGGTCGCGTACCGCCTGCTCAAGCACCTTACCTGTACCGGAGAGATACTTGTGACCGAATGCATCAGTCGCACCGCTCTGTGTACCCTCACCAACGTATCTGCCGTCAGCGAAACGTACACCCTCGGAAACTGCAACAACTACATTAGGATGCTTTACAAATGCCGCATTGACGTCCTCAATGAACTTATCCATATCGAATGTGCGCTCGGGGAGATAGATGAGGTCGGGAGTAACATCACAGATACGTCCCGGAAGTGCTGCGGATGCTGTGAGCCAACCTGCGTCACGTCCCATTATTTCAACGATTGTAACAGCCTTAACGGTGTAAACCGCAGTATCGCGGATGATCTCCTGCATAGTTGCCGCAATGTATTTTGCCGCAGAACCGAAGCCGGGAGTGTGGTCTGTTCCAACAAGGTCGTTATCAATAGTCTTCGGAACACCCATAACGCGCATTTCCCAGTCCTTATCTGCAAGATATGCAGTCAGCTTTGCAACGGTGTCCATCGAGTCGTTGCCGCCGATATAGAAGAAATAGCGGATGTTGTTTTTCTTGAAAAACTCAACAAGTGCTTCATAAGTAGCCTTGCCTGCCTCGTCGTCAAGCTTCGGTAGCTTCTTTCTGCAGGAGCCGAGTGCAGCCGCGGGAGTTGCGCAAAGTACACGCAGGTCATCACGGTTTGCGAACACCTCGTTAAGATTGCAGATCGTTCCTGCAAGCATACCCTCAACGCCGTTGAAAGCACCGTATATTGTGTCAATTGCATCGCAGTCAAATGCACCTCTTATAACGCCTGCGAGTGTTGCATTGATAGCCGCGGTAGGGCCGCCTGACTGACCGACTATAGCATTTCCATGTAACATTTTCTTTTCCTCCAAGATAGGTTATTATTATATTGTACGGCAAATGTTGACCGTATAGAAATATTCTACCACACACAAAGGTATTTGTCAAGTGAAGAT
The DNA here is from genome assembly GCA_964430755.1 of uncultured Lachnospiraceae bacterium. Taxonomy (GTDB): domain Bacteria; phylum Bacillota; class Clostridia; order Oscillospirales; family CAG-272; genus Flemingiibacterium. The sequence goes on from CAYSFT010000001.1 coordinate 92,325, forward strand.
ATCATTTATAATATTATAAAAAACGCTTGATTTTTTCGGAAATATGTATAGCAAAAAAACTGCCCGTATCAAAAGTACAGGCAGCATTTATTCAAGCTTTATTTCATGCAGTGTGCTTTGTAAAATTCAACATACTGATAAAGCATATCGGCTGTGGGTTCGATTCCGAGTCTTGCAGAGTCGATAGCAAGATCGAAGTTCTCAAGCTTACCCCACTTCTGACCGGTGTAATAATTGTAATAATTTGCACGGCGCTTATCAGTCTTTATGATGATATCTTTAGCCTTCTCGGGCTTGACATCGTGAAGCTCCGCAACATGCTGACAGCGGAACTCAAGCGGCGCATAAATGAAAACCTTTATGAGGTTCGGACAGTCGCGCAGAACATAGTCCGCACATCTTCCGATGAACACCGCCGGACCCTCCTCGGCAAGCTCTTTTATAAGATCAGACTGCGTTATGAACAGCTTATCATTAATCGGCATATCAAATGCAACGCCTGCATTTCCGCCCCAGAATGAGCTGCCCATTGCGAGAGTATAAAGAAGGCTGTTCGTCGCCTTTTCGTCAGCCTCTCCGAGGACATGGTGTGCCATACCGCTTTTCTCTGCGGCGAGCTTTATAAGATCGTTATTATAAAACTTGATACCAAGCTTCTTGGCAAGCTCCTCGCCGATATGACGTCCTGCGCTGCCGTACTGTCTTCCGATTGTTATGATAAGGTTAGAGTTCATATTGTTCCTCCTATATTTGTTACTTGGTATTATTATACACTATTTTCTAACAAATTGCAAGAGGTTTTTGGCATTTTTTCAGTTTTTCTCTTATTCAAATACGGTTTCAACGACACGCTCACATTCCTCGGGAGAATATTTCCAATGCGTAATATGTCGTTCATCACTGTAAATTATATTATCTTTACCGTTCTGCGGTGCAATGCCTCGCTGAGGATCGATTATTACAAGCTTCACTTTCATCCTCTCGGGAATAATATTTTTTATGTAAACCGCCGCCGTCTGGCCAACCGATACATCGTCACGGTATTCTGCAAGTCCTGCCAAATTCGGCGTAAGCTCAACAAAGATACCGTAAGGCTCAACGCTTCTGACAATTCCCGTCACTGTCTGTCCAACCGAAAAGAGCGCCGCATTTTCTTCCCACGTTCCAAGCAGCTCACGGCGTGTTACAAACAAACGAGTCGGCAGTCCCGAATCGTCTCTCTCGATCGCGCGGACAACGACACTTATCTGTGAGCCGACAGCCAGCCTATCCGCAGGATGTGTTATACGTGAAACCGACATACAGTCTATCGACAAAAGCGAAACGATACCGCATCCGATATCGACAAACGCACCGAAATGCTCAAGATGCGTCACCTTTGCACCAATCACATCTCCGGGTAAAAGTCCGGCAAGATAATTCCTCGCACACTCAAGCTGTGCCGCACGTCGCGAAAGTGTTATAATCGGATCACCGACGCGTCTGCGCTCGATACTCATAACCTTGAAGCAGACCGGCTTTCCGACTCGCGTTATGACCGCAATATCCTTGACCGCCTCACCGTTTGTCAGCTGAACATCGTTTTTTTCGATTGTACCGTATAATTCACCAAGCTCAACGCTCAGCGTCTGTGCACCGTGAGCCCTCACTGCAACAGCTTCGAGTATACGTCCCTCATGCATTGCGCGCTCAAGTCCCTCAAGGCTTGATATGTATTCGCGGTTTTTCTCGGTGTTGAGAAGAGTTCCCTCTGTGTAATATGCTTCCGTCATTGTTCTGTCCTCCGTTTTTTGATTGTACGCTATCATTGTATTTAATACTTTCAAAATTTATGCGAAGGTTAAAGAATTTTGCTGACAATTATATTGACATTAATGCCTGCTTTTGGTATAATATCTGCAGATGCATTTTAATATTCAATTAATGAAAGGCACGGTTTAAACCACGCAATGAACACACTCTCGTTAATAATGCTCATCTTCGCTATATTCGGCGCAGTTGACTATCTCTTCGGAAACCGACTCGGAATCGGCAAAGAATTTGAGAAGGGCTTCTCAATCCTCGGAACGCTCGCCCTCTCAATGATCGGTATAATCGTTATATCTCCGCTTATCGCAAGCTTACTCGAACCGCTGTTTGATAAGTTTTACAACGTATTCCATATCGACCCATCAACAATCACGGCATCGCTCTTTGCAAACGATATGGGAGGCGCAGAGCTTTCAGTCAAAGCGGCAAAGGATGCGGCAGTCGGCGGATTTAACGCATATGTCGTTTCCTCGATGATGGGAGGACTCATTTCCTTCTATATTCCCTTTTCAATCGGAGTTGTAAAAAAAGAGCACCACAGCGAGCTTTTTCTCGGTCTGCTCTGCGGCACTGTTGCGATTCCCGTGGGATGTTTCATCGGCGGACTTATCTGCCGTATTCCGATTATAACACTTATTCTCAATATGCTTCCGCTGATCATTTTTGCGGCAATAATCGCGCTCGGACTTTGGTTCTGCCCGAATGTATGCGTTAAGGTTTTCTCGGTTTTCGGTCGCTTGATAACAATCGCGCTGGTGATTGGACTTATGCTCGGAGTTGTCAATTTCCTTGCAGGCGAAGCCATCATTCCGGGAATTGCACCGATTGAAAACGGCGTTACGATCTGCTTCAGCATTTCGGTCATACTCGCAGGCGCATTCCCTCTCATGAATATCGTATCGCGTATATTCAAAAAACCGCTCGAAAAGCTTGCAAGTAAAATGGGCGTCGGCAGCACGGCATCGGCAGGATTTTTATCAATTATAGTCACAGCACCTCTCGTTTTCGAGATGATGAATCAGGACATGGACAAAAAAGGAATTATGTTAAATGCAGCATTCATCGTGCCTGCAGGATGCTTACTCGGTGACCATCTCGCGTTCACTCTCACATACGATGAATCGTACATAGCACCTATGCTTGCGGCAAAAGCATTATCGGGCGTATGCGCAGTGATACTCGCGCTGATAGTTTACAAGCGAACTGCAAAAAAACATTAATTACGAATAGAAAAACGGTAGTACTCTCAAAGTCGGGAATACCACCGTTAATTTTATTTAATTTTATTCACCAATTTCAACAGAGTCCTTTGCGAGGTCTCCGACACCGTTCAGAATATATCTCGGACGGTACGGGAAATTCTGCAGAGTTTCAAGGCTTGTCACGCCCGAAAGCACAAGAACCGTATCAAGCTCCGATTCGATGCCTGCAATAATGTCGGTATCCATACGGTCGCCGATGATTGCCGCATCAGCACGGTCTGCACCGAGCTTTTTGAGTGCGTGACGCATCATAAGCGGATTGGGCTTACCAACATAGTAAGCTTTTCTTGAGGTCGCAAGCTCAATCGGCGAAATAAGCGCCGAGCAGGCAGGAACTATGCCGCGCTCACCCGGAGCCGTAACGTCGGGGTTCGTACCGATAAGCTTTGCGCCCTTGAGAACAAGGTCAACCGCACGCTCAATCTTTTCATAAGAAAGTGAACGGGTTTCACCGAACACGACATAATCGGGATTATAGTCATTCATGGAAAAACCGACGTCATAAAGCGCATTGACAAGTCCCGGTTCACCGATAACGTAAACGCTTCCGCCGGGGCACTGTGAAGCAAGGAACGAAGCCGTTGCAAGTGCGCTTGTATAAAAATGATCCTCTGTAATGTTAAGTCCCATTCTGCCGAGCTTTTGTGCAAGCTCACGCGGCGCACGCTCGCTGGAATTTGTCAAGAAAAGAAAATCCTTGTTATTATCGGAAAGCCACTTCACAAATTCGGGAACTCCCGGAAGCAGACGGTTTCCGTGATATATAACACCGTCCATATCGCATATAAACGCAGATTTGCGGTGTATTTCGTTAAGCTCTGTTATCATTACTATAATCCATTGCTTTCGCCTTGCGAAAGCTTCCTTTCTGTCCTTATTGGGACGCGGTTGGCGCAGCCAAATCTCGGTCTATGACCGAGATAGAGTCACAAAAGGTAGTTTGAAAATTTATTTTTCAAACTTAAACGTCCCTTTCGAAGAAGTTTTAAAGTCAACGGATTTATTATAACACGGTTTTTATCATTTGTCTATGTGTTTTGTGTAAATTTTTAGAATATTTCACGCATTTTTCTTTCGCAGAAATAGTCGTTTGTGCCTCACTGATACTTGACAAAACATCGAATATGCGATATAATATAATGGTATAATTATGTTTAAAAGGCAGGAATCACTTTGCGTAAAAAATTAATATGCCTGATTTTTGTGTTGATATCCGCAGTGATAATAACCGGAAGCGGCTCTGTTTTTTCGGCAGCCTCGGCCTCATCGTCGGAGCTAACTGCCCTTGAAAACAAGCTTGCCGCGGCAACTGCATCGAGGGAAGCCGCCGAAGCAGCCCTTGCAGACGCCGAAACAGGTTACGCTGATGCGCTCGCAAAAAAGCAGGCCATTGACAATAAAATATACACGCTCGACATCGAAATTGAAGCAACCGTCGCCCTGATCAGCGGTTACAACAAGCAGATCGAAGAAAAGAATCTCGAAATTGCCGCCGAAAATGAGAAGCTCGATGCCGCATATAATGTCGTCCGTGAACGTATCCGTGCAAAGCGTGAGGACGGTAATGTCGACTTTATTTCGATAATCCTCGAGGCTGACGGACTCACCGAGTTTTTCACACAGGTTGACCGTTTTATGTGTATGCTTGAATATGACGAGCAGTTACTTCAGACATATAACGACAGTATCGTAAATCTGGAAAAACTCAAAGCCGAGCTGACAGAAGCCAAGGCAGCACTTGACACACAAATGAAGAACCTCGGAGAACGCAAAAACGAGCTCGAAACTGACCGCGCGGCTGCCAAAAAGCTGGTTGCAACGACCGAAAACAAGTTGGCAAGTGCCGAGGCGGATCTTGAAAACGTCACGGCTATGGAGGAGCAGTACAGCAAACAGCGCGAGGAGCTTTTAGCAAATCTCGCAAAAACAACCAATCAAAAATATGTCGGCGGTGAATTTCTCTGGCCGCTTCCTACGGCGTATATGAAAATTTCAAGCGGCTACGGTCATCGTATTCATCCCGTAACGGGTAAACCGCAGTTCCACCGCGGAATCGACATTCCTGCGCCGTACGGCACTGAAATATATGCCGTTAACGACGGTACGGTTGTCGAATGCTCATACAACTATGCCGACGGATATTATATTACAATAAGCCACGGCGGAGGTGTTGCATCCTTCTATTCGCATCTCTCGCGTTACCGTGTCAACGTCGGCGATAAGGTCACTCGCGGACAAGTCATCGCAAACGTCGGCACCTCGGGATACACAACAGGTCCGCATCTCAATCTTAATGTTTACGAAAACAATTCAGCCGTTGATCCGGTCACATATTTCACAGATTAACACCGAAAGGATACCGCATATGCCAACAGATAGACAGAAAAAAATCCGTAATTTCTCAATAATTGCACATATCGACCACGGCAAATCAACCCTTGCCGACCGTATACTCGAATATACGCGCACCGTCGCAACACGTGACATGGAAGCACAGCTGCTTGACAACATGGATCTCGAGCGCGAGCGCGGAATCACGATAAAGGCACGTGCCGTCAAGCTCGACTACCATGCTCCGGACGGTGTTGATTACACATTAAACCTCATCGACACTCCCGGTCACGTTGACTTCGGCTATGAGGTGTCACGTTCACTCAACGCCTGCGAGGGTGCACTGCTCATCGTTGACTCAACTCAGGGCGTCGAGGCGCAGACTCTCGCAAATGCATATCTTGCAATCGACAACAACCTCGAAATCGTTCCCGTTATCAACAAGATCGACTTACCGTCCGCAGACGTTGAAAAGGTACGCGGAGAGATCGAGGATATCATCGGTATCCCTGCTGACGGCTGTCCTGCGGTTTCGGCAAAGGTCGGACTTAATATAGATCAGGTGCTTGACAAAATAATCTCCGATATTCCCTGTCCCGTTGGGGATGAAAACGCACCGCTTCGCTGTCTTATTTTCGATTCGTATTATGACAGCTATCTCGGCGTTGTCGTAAATATCCGTGTTATAGAGGGTACACTCCGTGCAGGCGACCGTATTAAATTAATGAGTACCGGCGCGGAATTTGACATCGTTGATGTCGGATATCTTGATGCTTTCGGACTCAAATCGGGCGAATTTCTTTCCGCAGGTGACGTCGGATATATCACAGCGAGTATAAAATCCGTCGGCGATACACGTGTCGGCGATACTGTAACGCTCGCAAGCAATCCGGCATCCGAACCGCTTCCCGGCTTTAAGGAAGCGCGTCCGATGGTTTTCGCAGGTATATACCCTGCCGACGGTGCACGCTACGGCGACCTCAAGGATGCGCTTGAAAAGCTCCAGCTCAACGACGCCGCTTTAACATTTGAAGCAGAAACTTCTGCAGCCCTCGGATTTGGTTTCCGCTGCGGATTTTTGGGACTTCTCCATATGGAAATCATCGAGGAACGCCTTGAGCGCGAGTTCAATCTTGATCTCATCACGACCGCTCCGAGCGTTATCTATAACATCGACTTAAAGAACGGCGAGCAGATACGCATCGACAATCCGTCAAACTATCCGAATCCCGACGAAATTGATACGGCTTACGAGCCTGTGGTCAAGGCTTCAATAATTACGCCACCCGAATATGTCGGCGGTCTCATGGAGCTCTGTCAGGACAGACGCGGCGAATTTATCAATATGACCTATATCGACACAGACCGCGCCGAGCTTCATTACAATCTCCCGCTCAACGAGATCATATACGATTTTTTCGATGCGCTCAAATCCCGTTCCAAGGGCTATGCATCGCTTGACTATGAGATGGCAAGCTATGTTCCCTCAAAGCTTGTCAAGCTCGATATCCTGCTCAACGGCGATATCGTTGACGCCCTCTCGTTTATCGTACACGAAGAAAAAGCATACACACGTGCAAGACGTATCTGCGAAAAGCTCAAGGATAACATTCCGCGTCAGCTCTTTGAGGTACCGATTCAGGCGGCGATCGGCGGAAAGGTCATCGCGCGCGAAACCGTAAAAGCAATGCGCAAGGACGTTCTTGCTAAATGCTACGGCGGTGACATCACACGTAAGAAGAAGCTGCTCGAAAAGCAGAAAGAGGGTAAAAAGAAGATGCGTCAGCTCGGTTCGGTTGAGGTTTCGCCCGAAGCATTCATGGCCGTGCTCAAGCTCGGCGACGAGGATTAAATGCGTGAAAAATAAATTTTCACGCCACGAATTTTTGTCTTTGTCGGCTTCCGCCGCCAATTTCGCAAGCGAAACCGCCAAAAATATCGACGATAAGGAAATCTTTGCTCTGCAAAGACATAGTGATCTATATGCAAAAAAAGAAACTCGGACTTTATATTCACATTCCGTTCTGCCATTCAAAATGTGCATACTGTGATTTTTATTCACAGTCAAACGCAGACGATCTGCTGATGCAGCGTTACGTTGACGCGCTTCGTCTTCAGCTTGAGGATTACTCCGCCGCGGCACGAAATTATATAATTGATACAGTGTTCATCGGCGGCGGCACACCGACTGTTCTGCCTGTAAAGACGATGTGTGAGCTGATAAGCACAATAACACGCTGCTATAATCTTTCAAAAGACGTTGAGTTTACAATGGAAGCGAACCCTGCGACTGTCAGCCTCGCGGCACTGACAAAATATCGCAAGCTCGGCGTGAACCGTCTCAGTCTCGGACTGCAGAGCGCAAACGCGGACGAGCTCACCGCCCTGTCACGTATTCACACGACAAGTGACTTCGAGGCAAGCTTCACTGCCGCACGTAAAGCAGGATTTGACAATATCAACGTAGATATCATGTACGGCATTCCGCTTCAGACCGCCGAAAGCTTTTCAAACACACTCAATTATGTATCAAGCTTTGAGCCGGAGCACATCTCGGTCTACGGCTTAAAAATCGAAGACGGCACACCGTTCGCGCGTGTCCGCGAAACACTGATACTTCCCGACGAGGACACAGAGGCGGATATGTATCTCGACTGCGTGAGCTTTCTCAGTGTCATCGGATTCCGTCACTATGAAATATCAAATTTTGCACGCTCGGGATTCGAATGCCGTCACAATCTCAAATACTGGAACTGCGATGAATATCTCGGCTTCGGCTGTGCGGCACATTCATATTTTTCGAATATGCGCTTCTCAACAAAGCGTGACCTCATGCTCTTCATCGACGCGATGGAGGCAGATATCTCTCGCGGCGGCATAATGGGCAATGACGGAATGGGTATCACCGAGTCACAGCTCAAAAATGCCCAGCCGATTGATGAATTCTATCAACTGACGCCCTCAGAGCGTGTCGGCGAATATATCATGCTTCGCCTGCGGCTTTGCGACGGTATTTCGGCATCGGAATTTGAATCGCGTTTCGGAATCAATTTTGACGCGGTTTACGGACGCCGACTGAAAATATATATTGACAATGGTTTCATGAAGTATGACGGCGACCGTTACGCATTCACAACCAAGGGAATGTATGTATCAAATTACATCCTCTCGACTATACTTGATTTTGACAAAGACAGCCGTATTGTGGGCGGTATCGCCGACGGCAGCGACAAAGCGTAATTATAATAAGGAGATTTAACCATGATTGAACAGTTTTACACAGATCTTGACGGACTTATTCGTATCCCAAGCGTAGCCACAGACGGTGACGAGCAGTACCCGTTCGGAAAAGCCTGCGCAGATGCACTTGACTATACCCTTTCACTTTGCGAGTCATTCGGCTTCCGCACAAAGAAATGCTCCAATATGCTCGGCTGGGCAGAGATAGGCGAGGGCGATGAAATGATCGGTATACTCGCTCATCTTGACGTTGTTCCGGAGGGAGCAGATTGGGACTACCCTGCATTCGAGCTTACCCGTACCACTGTTGACGGTGAAGAAAGACTCTACGGACGCGGTGTTGACGACGATAAAGGTCCTGCAATGATGTGCATTTATGCAATGCGCGTGCTTCTTAATTCAGGTGCACCACTTAATAAACGTGTACGTATCATCTTCGGTCTCACCGAGGAGCGCGGAGAATGGGTTGATATGGAATACTACAAGGCAAATGAGGAGCTTCCGACCTTCGGCTTCACTCCCGATGCATCCTTCCCTGTCGGTTACGCAGAAAAAGGAATCGCTGTATTTGAGCTTGCAATGCCGAAGTCCGCGGCAGGTATTGACACAGTTTCGGGCGGAAATGCTCACAATATGGTTCCCGACCACTGTGAGTGTACTGTCGGCGGAAAAACATATACGGCAGACGGCATCTCCGTTCACGGAAGTGTTCCCGCCAAAGGCGTAAATGCGATTCTCAACTGCATGAAAAAGGTCAATGAGGATTCTCCCTGCAAGCTTTCAGAGTTCATCTGCAAGAAGTTTGATTCCGACTGTGACGGTGCCGGACTCGGCATCAACATGAGTGACTCCGACAGTGGCGCACTTACTCTCAATCTCGGTGTTATCGAACTTCGCGGCGACGATATCGTTATGACCATAGACGTCCGCTATCCCGTTTGCAAAAAACACAGTGCAATACTCACAATGCTCCGCGCAAACGCTGAACAGTTTGGCGTGAGCGTTACCGCCACCGAACATAAGCCACCGGTATTCATCGACAAAAACGGTGCATTCGTAAAAACACTTTGCGGCATCTATAACCGTGTTACCGGCGATAATGCAGAGCCGTTCTCTATGGGCGGCGGCACATATGCCCGTGCAATGCCGAATATTGTATCGTTCGGTCCGTCACTTCCCGGAACGCCCTCAGTAGCACATCAGAAAAATGAATATGTCACAGTTCAGGCAGTTGACACAGCTGTACGCATTTATGCCGAGGCACTTCTTGAACTGATGGATATATAAGGAGGATACAGACATGGGATTCAAAGAAAATCTTCGCGAATACGCGCGTATAATCGCAACAATGGGTGCGAATGTCACGCCCGACCGTTATGTTGTGCTCCGCTGTGCACTTGAGGCGGCAGAGCTCGGACGTATGGTGCAGGAGGAGTGCTTCAAACTCGGCGCAAAGGACGTTATCATGAACTGGGAGGATCAGCGCTCTGCCCGTACACGCCTTGACTATGCCGACATCGAACGCTTCCGTGAGGTTCCCGAATGGCGTGCGGAATCACGCAACTATTATGCACGCGAGGGATGCGTAACAATTGCCATAATCGCAGAAGATCCCGATATTTTCGCAGGTGCTGACAGTGAAAAGCTTCGCGCAAGCACACTCGCAGGACGCAAAGCGTTCAAGGAATTTTACAAGGTCATGGACGAGGGTGGTCTGCGCTGGACTATCGCGGCATACCCGAACGAGGCATGGGCAACCAAGGTGTTCCCGAATGACACACCCGCAAACGCCGTAAAAAAGCTGTGGACAGCAATTTTCAAAACGGTACGTATCGGACGCGGCGATCCCGTCAAAAAATGGAAAAAGCACGACCGTATGCTCAAGCGCCGCGCAAAGGTGCTGAACACCGAAAAATTCGTCGCACTTCGTTATAAGAACTCACTCGGCACAAATTTCACCGTCGGACTTGCAGAGGGACACATCTGGAAAGGCGGTTCAGAAAAGTGCAAAGCCAAGGTCAGCTATTTCCCCAATATGCCGACCGAGGAGATCTTTACAATGCCCGACTGCAGAAAGGCTGACGGCAAGGTATATTCCGCAATGCCGCTTTCCTATCAGGGCGAGCTTATTGATAAATTCTGGCTCGAATTTAAGGACGGCGCGGTAATTGCACACGGCGCAGAATCGGGCAAACGTGCGCTTGACAGACTGCTTGACACCGATGAGGGCTCACGCAGACTCGGCGAGGTTGCACTCATTCCTCACGATTCTCCGATTTCAAACCTCGGCATACTTTTCTATAACACCCTCTTTGATGAAAACGCATCCTGCCATCTTGCGCTCGGCGAATGTTACCCCGATACAATGAAAGGCGGCGAAAAGCTTTCAGAGGATGAGCTTCTTGAACGCGGAGGAAACCGCAGTGCAAATCACGTTGACTTCATGATCGGTACATCCGATATGGAAATCGTCGGAATCAAGGCTGACGGAAGTGAAATCAAGGTATTCGAAAACGGTAATTTTGTAATATAATAGTTCAAGGGCTGTTGCGTAAATGATATGCACCCCAAAAGTTAGACGCTTTTGGAGGTGCATATTTTATGGCAAAAA
>CAYSFT010000002.1:0-87774 GCA_964430755.1 uncultured Lachnospiraceae bacterium
ATGGTGGATGTAGCTCAGTTGGTTAGAGCGCCAGGTTGTGGCCCTGGAGGTCGAGGGTTCGACCCCCTTCATTCACCCCATAATTGAAAGCCTTACTTCGCGTAGGGCTTTTATTTTTGCTTAAACCTCTTGATTTTTTTGAAATTTTATGGTAAAATATATTCGAAAATAAAATAGACAAGCAACGACACACGTGGCACCTCGGTGCGTAAATCTGATTACGGTACATAAAAACGGTATGTGTTTGTTGGTTTGGCACGTACTGAGGTATGTGCTTTTTTTTGTTTGTCTGAAAAGGAGATTATATTATGCCAAGAAATCAATTTCAAAGAATGGTCTTTGCCTTTATCACTGTGGTGATAACTGTACACGCGTATGTGTTTTACAGCTTGTATGTCATACACGGCGGAATGTTTATGGAGATATCGGGTGAGAGCAGCGTGCTTGCCGCGATAAACAAAATCGGTGGGGTTCCCGTGTTTGGTACACCGGTTCCGATCTGGGCGGTTGTACTTATCGAATTTTTGCTTGCATATTCACTTGAGAATCTTATCGGAGCACCGTTTTCCTTTAAAATGGCTTGTAAAAACTTCGATCCGAAGACGACACATCCGGTAATATTTGAAAGCGCGATAATATCTGCGACCGTTGCTATAATGTGTCCTGCAATGAGCTTTATAGCGGCATTCTTATATTACAACTATCAGGCAGGCTTTAATATATTCACATTGCTTGCAGATTTCTTAAAGCTTGTATGCTTTAATTTCCCATTCGCATTTTTCACTCAGCTTTTCTTCATTCAGCCCCTTGTACGTACCGTTTTCAAGCTGATTTTTGCAAAGGATATCAAATCAAGAAGCGACAAGGCATCTGATTTGCCAGAACAGGCGACTGCAAATTAAATCTAAAGTTAATACAAAATCACCGTCAAGCCTTTTATACCTGACGGTGATTCTTCTTTTGCAATTTTGTTTTTATCAGCCGGGGATTGCTGCAAGAACGTTAGGATCAAATTCCACGGTGTATGCTGCTTCCCATTCTGTGCTGAGCGCGGTGAGTGCTTCGTTAATGATATCAACGGAAACGCTTGCCTGCCAATCGGTAAGACCGTCATCAACATAGTACATTACATGAACGCCGTACTCGGTTTCAACGATACCTGTGTCGCCGGGAACACGGCTTTCATCAAAGCACCATGCGTCGAATGCCTCAACCATTTCGCCGGGAGCAACATTGTTGTAAAGACCGCCGCTATAACAGGAGCCGGTATCCTCGGAATATTCGAGAGCGAGAAGTCCGAACTCTTCTGCAGTTGCCTCGCCTGCCTTGAAGTCTGCAAGGATATCCTCTGCCTTCTTGCGAGCCTTTTCAAGCTCTTTTTCTTCGCTTGCAATGAGAAGAATGTGACGGACATTTACTGTGTCAGCCTCGGAACGGTAAGGAGTCTTTGTGAGCATATATACGATGAATGCGGAGTTTTCTTCGTCATCCTCGGTGTAGGTCGCGTTGAGCGCAGCATCTTCGCCGAATGCCCAATTGGAGAAATCGTCATCGCTATAGGTCTTGCCTTCTGTTGCGAGAGCGTCGATTCTGTTATTGAGGTCCTCATCGGGAATTTCAGGCTCAGCAGCGAGGGTTGCTTCCCTTGCAAGCTCCTTAAAGCTTTCTGCATCGGTTGCTGCTGCGAGCTTCTCGATATATGCGGTTGCTTCTTCCTTGGTGAGAGTTGCAGTGGAATCCTCAGTGCTCTCGGGATCAATATAGTTAAGGGAGAATGCAAGAATGTCAATGAACCGATAGCTGTTAATATCGTTTTCGTAATACTGGTTTATAGTCTCCTCAGAGGGTGCGAGTTCAAGCTCCTTGGCAATCTGATACTTATACGCGAGTGCTTGGATGCAGAGTGCATTATAAATATCGTCTTTCTTAACGCCTGTGCCGTAAAGACTTGCGTCCATATCCTTTGCACGAGCCTTTATAGCCGCCTTTTCAGCGTCTGTGAGCGAAAAACCGTCTGCAATTGCAGCTTTATTTATGGTGAGAAGGCCGGATACATTCTGCTGTGCACCACTCATAATATAATCAAACCAGGTTTCGGTCTGATCTTCGGATGTGTACTGATACTTAAGCGATGTTGATGTGTCAAGTCCGATGTAGGAAATGTAGCTTCCGTAGTAGTTAAGGAAGCTGTTGTAGTATTCGTTGAAGAAGTAGGTCATCATTGCGCCGTCAACTTCAATGCTGTTATCCTCTTCGCCTTCGACTGCGGTGTTGTTGGTTGAAGCCGCAATTTGGGCACGCAGATAAGCACCGGAGTTTGTACGAATGTTTTGGAAAATAGATATTGCAAAAACTCCGACAATGAGAATTGCAACAACGATGAGTGCCGCTACAATGGCTTTATCGCCGGATTTTCGCTGTGCGGCTGAATTTTGGTTGTTTTTTGACATGATAGTCCTCCTGAATATATTTTAATATCACATTTTATATTACCATACTATTGTGGGCAAACATTGAACAAATTGTGAAAAATATTTGATTTTTACCGTATTTTGCGGAATATGTAACTATCGCGAGAGTAATAATATACTGTAACGATTTTTTGAGGAGTGATAGATACGGAAAAAAAGAAGAATTTTATTATATCTGCGCTCTATTATCTGACAATCGCCGTTATTGTATATATTCTTCTCAAATATGCGGTTTTTATTGTATTGCCGTTTATTATCGGCTTTGCGACGGCGGCAGTCCTTAATCCTGTGATACGTTTTTTAGCTCATAAATTTTCCATGAAACGCCGACCGACATCAATACTGATTCTCGTGATATTTTACGCAACGATAGGTACGCTTCTGTCACTTGGCGTTATCAAGCTGACAGTTTGGCTCGGAGATTTTTCCGGGCGGCTTCCGGCAATTTATTCCGAAAATATCGAACCCTTGATTATAGGTACGTTTGAATGGATAAACGGTATCGTTTCGCGGATTGACGGACTTGGTGCAATCGAATTTTCCGAGGAGCTTTCGGGTTTGTTTGAAAGCGTCAAGAATTCACTCGGTTCTGCTGTTTCGGATATTTCGGTTCGGGCGATCTCAAAGCTTTCCGGCTTTGCCGCGGCGATTCCGGGGTTTATCATTGAGCTTGTTTTTTCTGTGATATCAAGCTTTTTCTTTATTACCGATTATGAGAATATTCTCGAAATATTAAAATCCCGACTACCAAAGCGTGCAGTCGGGATAATGAGCGATATGAGAGATAAATTTTTTGTGATAATCATAAAATACATTCGCTCGTATGCGCTTATTATGCTGATAACATTTTCCGAGCTTTTTTTCGGGCTTTCTGTTATCGGCACACATAACGCGGCGGTTTATGCTTTTCTGATCTCACTGCTTGACGTCATGCCTGTTATTGGTACGGGTGCCGTAATGATACCGTGGGCAGTGATCGATCTTTTGCGGGGCAGCACCGCACACGGAATCGGACTTATCGTTTTATGGGCGGCGATAACCGTGATACGCAACATCATCGAGCCGAGAATCGTCGGGCGACAGGTTGGATTACATCCGCTTGTGACGCTTATTTCGATGTTCGTCGGAACAAAGCTGTTCGGCTTTTTCGGACTTCTGTTTTTCCCGATCGGTTTATCCATTGCCGCTTCGGTTATACGCGAGGGCAATCAGTCGGCAGGCTCGGTGTAATTTGGATTAACAAGACGGATAACTGTAGAATTCTGTGCTGTGTCACGGACATCGGCATAGATATATTTGCCTGTAAGCTCGCTGACATCCCATGTATCGTTTCCGATGGAGGTTGCCATGACTTCGGCGTTGTCACAAATCAGTATTGTGTCTACATTGTAATTGTCACCGGCTGTGAGCTTAAAGAGTGTTTTGTCGCCATCAAAGATGAATTCGGATGTCTCTATGGTCGGAGCAGTGCTGTCGAGTGAAAGCTTATATGAAAAACTCGCTGCCTCTTCCGAAGCTGTCGGACGGTAGCTCACCGTTACAGTATAATCGCCGTCGGGATAGATGTATGCGGAGTTATCGTCTGCGCGTCCGTTCCAGATATACAGCGTCGGGCTTGTCAACCTTCCCGATGAATAATCGGTATAGGTTCGCTTGAGATTTTTGTACTCCGATGTGCTTATCACTTCGCCCTCGCTGTCACTTACCGTAACGGTGACATCGTACACTGAGCGCAAAAGCGAAAGATTAAGCATCACGGAAGAATTTGCACCTGCATTTATTGGAGAGAAAACAAGACGGTCCGCGCTGTATTCAACAGACGAGCCACTTGTGATTTTGCCGAGCTTGTATTGATAATGGTCGGACTGTGAATTGACTGAATCAAGATAAAGATAAGTGCTATCGTAAATTGCCTGCTTACCGCTGTATATATCCGCATCGAGTGTCGGTGCCGCTCCGAAATCGCCGGAAAACGCAAGGAAGGGAATTGAAGCGATGTCGTTGCCAGCAGAAAGGCGCATGAAGCCTTCGATGAAGAATCCGTTTTCGAATTTTTCACGGTAAACATTGTAGGTTTCTTCGTCAATGGTTATTTTAACGTTGAAGGTTTTGCTTGAGCCTGATTCAAGAGCGAATCTGTGTGCGGTGTAATCGTTTGCGAATGAGTTGAGCTGGCTGCTTTCGCCGTCAAGCGTTACATCTGCCTTTACAAAAGGTGTGAACGGCAGGATGAACGAAACCGTGTCAGACGGAGAATAGCCGAGTCTCTCTGAAAGAGGCTGTTCATCATTATCCGAATCAAGGGCGATCGCCGGAAGATCCATAAAACCGTCTGAGCCGACGATTGCATCTAGTTTGAACATTCTTTTGATGCCTGAAAAATTATATGCCGTGATTTCAAAATCGAGTGTACGCTCCATATTGTCGCCGAGTTCGATTTTGTATTTTCCGTTTGAAGTTAGCAGAATACCGGCGCGCATTGCAAAATCAAGATCTGCTGTGCCGCCGCCCTGGATACGCGGCGAATATGCAACCGAATAGGACGGTGCAACGATTTGTGCAGATGAAACAAGCACTGCTTTTGTGATATTCATAAGCTCTGCGTTGTCAATATCGGTGAAGAGATCGGCAAAACGGGCTTTCACGAGTGTGCACATTCCCGCAACTCTTGCGGCAGCGGCTGTGGTTGAAGTGAGATAGCCGTAGGCACCGTCATATGCGGCACAGCAGACGCTTGTACCGATTGCGGCGAGGTCGGGCTTGATTTCTAAATTTGCCGTTGTTCCGTATGCAGTGCCGTCTGCGATGGTTGGCGTTTCACGGAGCTTGGTTGTGAAAGCTTCACCTGTCTTAACGGTGATGGTTTTGTCTTCGCAGGCTGCAAGAAGTGCGCCGCTATCCTTAGAGACGATAATTGCCGGAATCGGTGCGCCGGTGAGCTCCATGCTCATTGTGAGCGTTGATGTTGCGTTTATTTCTGTGTCAACAACGATAACTCCGATTGCACCAAGGTTCGCGGCGTTTATTGCTTTTTCGACAAATGTGATGTCGCCTCTGGTTATCACGGCAAGCTTACCCGAAAGATCACCTGCCACGGCAAGCTCCTCGGGTGTTCCGATGCCGTCGGTTACTATATATTCCGGTGTGCGTCCGTCGAAATAATCAGAAAAGGATTTTCCGTTTGTCGCGTCTTTGAAAAGCTGGTTTGAATCTGAATACGGGATGTGTGTACCGTCTGAGAGAATAAAACAGTCGCTCTTTATAACATTGCTGTCTGCATTTGTGACGCAAAGCGTTGAATTTATGCTTCCGGACCATGAAAGCGTTCCGACATCGGGGTTCTCGGTTGTTACCATGCCGATTGACTGTTCACGGTCGAATATGCTGTTTATACCCGGATTTACAGCATTGCCGGCGGCACTTACGACGATAACGCCCTCGGCCTCTGCCTTTGCAATTGCCGCGTTGACCTTTTCCGTCTCTGTGCTCTGCTCTAAATTCTGCATATCGGTGATGCCGATGAGTATTACATCCGCGCCAAGAATGAGAGAATCCTCAATTGCCGCACACATAGCGTTCGCTGTGACCTCTCCGAACAAATCCGAATAAACCTTCATTGCAAGAATCTGTGCCTCGGGTGCGATTTCGACGAAGTCAGGATTTATCGCCTCTGCGAGTGCTTTGTTTCCTGCGGCGATTGATATCATTGCCGTACCGTGATAATCGTATGTGTTCTGCGAAAGATCGGTATCGTTATCGCCGTAATCGTATGCAAAGGGGATTTTCGGACTTACGTAAACCGATTCGGGTGCGTTTTCGTTATCTGCGATTGATGTATCAGAAAGCAAGGCGTCGGAGCTCTCTTTGGTTATACGCGGCGTTTCGTCCGTAATTGTAAAGAGCTCGTGTGTCAGGGTGAAGCCGCTGTCAAGAATGGCGATCGTCATGTCTTCGCCCTTGTATGTATCAACCGCTGCGGGGCCCGGATTGAAGCCGGCAAGCTGTGCAATGGCGAGCACTGATGATATTAATGTTACTGCTCTCATTTTTACCTCCTTGGTTTAACCCTTGAGACCTGCAAGGTCTATTCTGCCGACACGTATATTATACGCATAGTCGATAACGTCATAGTAAAGATAATCGCCCTCATAATCGCTTATATCGAAAACTGCGGTTGGCGATATTATAAAATCGGTGTCGGCTTTTTCGGATTCGTTTGCGTAAATGCAGATTGCGTAAATTCCGTTTTCGTCTTCGGCGTTGATTGTGAGCTCTGTACCGTTCAATGTGATATCTGTGACATCCGGGAGATTGGTGTCAAGAATGAATGGATATGAATATGACTGAGTGTTATCCTCGCCGTAATCGAGGGTGTATGTAACGTTCATGGTGTAATTCCCGTCGGGCAGTACATAGGGCTCATAGAAGCCGTCGCCGCCTTTCCATGAAAGCTTGAAGACGATTTTTTCTTCAGAAGCATTTGTTTTGTTTATATACTCATATTCCTTGCGTTCAATTTCGTTGCCGTCTGAATCGTTGACGGTGAAAACCGCATTTCTGACGTTTCTTATATTGGTTGCCGCGAGGTGTATGGAATCGGCATAACCGTCACCGTTTGGCGAGAATGCGATTGTTGAAGGATCCTTTATATCCGGATCGGCAAAGAAATTTATTCCTGCGATGGAATAGTTCTCGCCGTATTTGACAAGCATTTTTGTTGCATTGAAGATTTCTGTTTCATCTGCATAGAAATCCGCGTCGATAACCGGGGATGCACACCAGTCGCCGAGATATCCCATGTATGGCATAGAAGCGGTGGTGTTTGCACTTTCGCAGATGATGAAGCCCTCGACAAAGTGACCGTTTGTGAAGATTTCATTGAGCGCGGAGTGATAATCTTTATCGAAGTTTACCGTTATGGAAACGGTGCGTGCTTCGCCTGCAGCGAGAGTGAGGTTAAGCGGAGAATAATCCTCGGCGTAACGGTTAAGATTTCCGCTTGTGTCGGAGGTTATCTTTGATACTGTGTCTGACGTTGCCTCGAGATTGCTGTAATAATCGGTTTTTCCGTCAAGCTCGAGCTCTGTGTAACCGTCGCTTGTCAGCGTTGCGCCGAGGGAAAGCTTGAGGGGAGCATCGGTGAGATTTTTCAAATTAACGTCTATGGTTACGCTCTCGCCAAGCTTATCAAAAAGCTCTGCTTTCGGTTTGCCGTTGAGCGCGTATGTAATCTCAACCTCACGCTCAAAGAGAGAGGGAAGATTGACAAGCCCGGCACCCTGCGCACGAGGCGAATATTCAACTCCGTTTTTCTGGAGAATAAGCTCTGCCGAGTTCATCAGCGCAGTTTTGATTTTACTTGCATATCCAACCTGATTGATAACTTTTCCGCTATTGTTTTCGTGTTCCATAAAAAGAGCGCATATTCCGCTGATCTGCGGTGCCGCCATGGACGTGCCCTCTGCGCCCTCATATGTGCCGCCGTTGACTGTGCTTAAAACACCGCCGCCGACAGCGCTTACATCAGGCTTCAAGGTCAGCGAGGGAGTGCAGCCGTAAGATGCAAAATCCGAGATCATTCCTGCACTTTCGGTCTTTTCGATAACATTGAAATCCTTGCTGAATTTTACTTCATGTACGCTTTCTCCTATAAGAGCCAGACCGTCCTCACGGCTTATGAATATGGCAGGTATATCTGCGCCGGTGAGCTCCATGTTGACATATTCATCCTCGACGTTATTGTAAACAATCGCGCCGACAGCGCCGTGTGAAGCGGCTGTTTTAACCTTATCGGCAAAGGGAATCGTTCCTCTTTCGATAAGCGCGAGTTTACCTTTAACGTTGAGTCCCTCATAGTCCTTTTCCTCGCCAAGATGGGGGATGACGACGTATTCAAGCGTTTTGCCGTCAAAATATTCGGTGAACGTACCCGTGATGATGCCGCTTGCTTCATTTGTGTCGGTAAATTCGGGTGTGATATTTTCGTTTGATACGTGACGGAAGTGATTAGCGTAGTGCACGAAGTTGTCAACGCTTGTAACCGAAATGGGATAATCGGCTGAGGCAGGGAAGCTGAGTGTACCGTAATCGGTGTAGCTTGCGAGAGGATATATTATTTTTTCTTCCTCTGCGAGCTTGCCAAAGGAGCTTGCAACGCTGTCATTTCCAACCGCACAGACGATCACTGTTCCGAGACTTTCCGCTTTTTTAATAAGGCGGTCAAGTCCGAAGATTGTATCCTGATTGGTTGAACCGGAATATTGACCGAGGCTCAGATTTATAATGTCTGCTTTGAGCTTTATTGCATCCTCAAGCGCGGCGATGAGCGAATGATCGTTTGCGGTTTCCGAAGTGTCGGAGAAGATTTTCATTAAAAGCAACTGTGCGCCCGGAGCAATACCTTGCATATTGCTTGTTTCGGTTGATGCCGCGCCGATTATTCCGGCAACATGAGTTCCGTGTATTTCTTCGGAAAGGACGTCAGTGTCATTGTCTGCATAGTCGAATCTGAACGGGATTTTCGAGTTGTGGCGCAGGCTACCCTCGTTCATGAGATAGCGAAGCGCATGAAGTCTGTTTGTTCCGATAACGGAAGCGTAGGTTTTCAGATTGAGCGTTTCTTTAACCTCAGTATCAAAAGCAGGATGAGTTACGTCAAAGCCTGAGTCGATAACTGCGATTTTGATTCCCTCGCCGGTCAGCCCGAGCTCCTCCGCCATTTCAAAGCCGATCATTTCGGCTGAACGCATGGCATTTTCGCTTTCGGAATATGAGAGCATTTCATATTCGGCAGAGGGATAAACATCTGCAACAAAGTCAAGTTTCTCAAGCTTTGAAATCGAACTTTCGGGCAGAGAAAGGCTGAAGCCGCAGAGCAGGGTGTCGTATACATAATCACATTCGCTGCCCTTTATAATCTTCGAGGTGTATTCGGCACACACCTCGGCATAATCTCCCGGGTTTTCACCGTCCGGCAGAGTCAATTCGACAATTACATCGACGCTCGGCGAATCTGATGCGACGGTGAAATGTGACATTATGAAAACTTGCGACAGGGCAAGAATTGATGCGATAAGTCTTTTTTTCATGACTGTGACCTTTCATTAGTTACAAAAAATGATAATATATACTATTATAACAGTAAATGAGATATAAATCAAGTGTGATTTTATTGTAAATTTATGTATAGGTATTAATAATTGTTATATTACCGAGAAATTTGCAAATTTTACTTGACTTTAATCTTGGGAATTGTTATAATATTGCATTGAAGAAACGTCTTGATACAGGGAGAAAAATATGTCTATTATCTATAATGAACAGCTTAATGTTTTTAAACTTGATACACCGAATTCGACTTATGCTTTTAAGATAAGCCCGACGGGATTTTTACTGCATCTTTACTATGGCGCATATGTGCCCGATGTTGATCTTGATTACCTGCGCCAACACATAAGAGCATCAACGACGAGTCCGCTTACCGCTCATGCGGATATTGAAGGCGAGCTGAGGCTTGACACGGCAAGACTCGAATATCCTGCTGAGGGTGCCGGTGATATGCGTATTTCCGCACTTTCCATCCGCGGCGAAAACGGCTGTAATGCAACGGATATCCGCTATAAATCACACAAAATATACAAAGGCAAGCCCGCCATCAAGGGACTTCCTGCAACCTATGTTAACAACGAAGATGAGGCAGATACGCTTGAGGTTGTCTGCACAGACTGTCTTACAGGTGCCGAGGTCACGCTCGTTTACACCGCATTCAACAATCTTGATGCGATAACGAGAAGTGTATGTGTAAAGAACACATCCGACAAGGCATTTGACATTGAGCGTATACACTCGACAACTGTTGATCTTCCCGATATGGATTTTGAAATGCTCCATCTTCAGGGACGCTGGGCAAAGGAAAGAACGCTCGTTAAACGTAAGCTCGAATTCGGTCTGCAGGGCATACATTCAAAGCGTGGCACATCCAGTCATCATAACAATCCTTTTGTCGCGCTTGCACGTGACGGTTACACCGAGGAAAGCGGCGAGGTTTACGGCTTCTCGCTCGTTTATTCGAGTAACTTTGCCGTCGAGATCGAGGTTGACTTCTTACGTACTTCGCGTGTACTCATGGGTATAAACCCCGAAACCTTCGGCTGGCATCTTGAACCCGGCGAGGAATTCTGCTCTCCCGAGGTCGTTATGGTGTATTCAAACGGCGGCGTCGGTGCGATGAGCCGTACATATCACAAGCTTTACCGTTACAATCTCTGCCGCGGCGAATGGAAGACGGCAAAGCGTCCGATCATCATCAATAACTGGGAAGCTACATATTTTGAATTCAACGACGACAAGCTCGTTGATATCGCAAAGGAAGCGGCAAAGCTCGGAATTGAGATGCTCGTTATGGATGACGGTTGGTTTGGTACACGAAACATTGACAACTGCTCGCTCGGTGACTGGTATGTTAACGAAAACAAGCTTCGCGGCGGTATCAAACCGCTCGTTGACCGCGTTAACGCTGTGGGACTCAAGTTCGGTATTTGGTTTGAGCCGGAGATGATCTCGCCGAACAGTGACCTTTACCGTGAACATCCCGATTGGTGCCTTAAGGTTGAGGGCAGAGAAATGTCTATCGGTCGCTGCCAATATGTGCTTGATATGACAAGACAGGACGTTCGCGACAATATATTCGAGCAGATGTGCAAGGTGCTCGGCAGCGCAAATATTGAGTATGTAAAATGGGACTTTAACCGTAATCTCACAGAGGTTGGCAGTGCGCTTCTTCCTCCCGAAAGACAAAAGGAAGTTTTCCACCGTTACGTGCTCGGCGTATATGAGCTGATGGAGCGTCTTATTAACAAGTTCCCGCATCTGCTTCTCGAAAACTGTGCAGGCGGCGGCGGACGTTTCGATCCCGGTATGCTCTATTATAGTCCGCAGATCTGGACGAGCGACGACACGGATGCGATGGAGCGTCTTGAGATACAGTACGGCACGTCTATCGTGTATCCTCCGTCGGCAATGAGCGCACACGTTTCCGCTTCGCCGAACCATCAGACGGGCAGAGAAACTCCGTTTAAGACACGCGGAGACGTTGCAATGTCAGGCTCGTTCGGTTATGAGCTTGATTTAACGAAGCTGACCGACGAGGAGCGTGCGCTTGTACGTGAGCAGGTTGCGGCTTATCACAAGTATTATGACGTTATTCAGAACGGTGATTATTACCGTCTCATCAATCCCACCGAAAGCAAGGGCACAATGATATCGGCATCCGCATGGGAATCGGTTTCGCAAGACAAGAACGAGGTGCTTTTGACGTATGTTGTGATTCGCACAGCGGTTGCGGTTTCGCGTTATATCCGTCTGCGCGGACTTGATCCCGAGAAGATATACGTTGACACAGAAACGGGACGTGAATATTCGGGTGCGCTTCTTATGAACGCAGGACTCAATCTCGGAATCGCCGGTGCAAACGGTGGTAAGTGGAGTGACGGCGAGAGCCGCGTATGGCATTTTATCGCTAAATAAAAAACAGGCTGTATGTATCGCTTTTGGTACATACAGCTTTTTGGTTGTTTATGCATGAATTATAGGTTTAGTGGCGAATTAGCAGAGTGCTCTGTATGCCTCCCTCTGTGAGGGAGGTGGCACGGCGAAGTCGTGACGGAAGGAGTCCGTGCTTAAATTAAATAACTATTAGGTTAGTTGATCGTTTACGAGTACCCCCTCAGTCGCCTACACGGCGACAGCTCCCTCACGGAGGGAGCCTCAAATGAGCGGAGAGCGCGTTGCTGAACTTTTTAATGTTTCTTTCCTCGCAGATTCTTCCGATAAATCTCGGCAAGCCCGAGCAGAAGCATCGCGTCATCACAGACGATATCACGTTTGCAAAGGGATGTTACAGCCGCGGCACTTTTACCCGATGCAATGACGTTTGCACTCATGCCAAGCTCATTTTCGATACGCTCGATCATACCGTCCACCATTGCGGCACTACCGAAAATACAGCCGCTTTGCATACTTTCAAGCGTGTTTGTGCCGATACATTTTTTCGGTGTGGCTTGCGCAAAATGGGGAAGTAAGCTTGCGCCGCTGCTGAGTGCTTCGGCAGAGAGGGAAACTCCCGGCGCTATTGCACAGCCGACGAATGAACCGTTTTTGTCAAGCACGGAGAAGGTTGTCGCCGTACCGAAATCGACAAGTATCATCGGCGGCTGATATTTTTGCAGCGCTCCGACAGCGGATGCAACGAGGTCTGCGCCGAGCTGTGTCGGGTCATCGGTCAGGATATTGAGACCTGTTTTTGTGCCGACACCGAGTATGTGCCCACGTATACCGATGACCGCTTCGAGTGCGGCACGTACAGTCTCAGTCAGGGCAGGCACAACAGATGCACCAATAGCACCGTCAAGGAGGTCGGTCCTTATTTTGTGAAGCTCCATGAGTCCGCTGAAAATGCAGGCGTATTCGTCCGAGGTGCGCTTTATATCGGCAGAAACGCGGACGGTATCGACAAGCACGCCGTCCTCGATAAATCCGAGTGTTATTTCGTCGTTTGCGATGTTATATGTAAGAATCATTGCTTCTTTAATTTTGTGTTGTAGTAATCAACAACACGTGTGACAACCGTTCCGAGCGCAACATTAACGATAAGCTCAACGCAGAAATTGATGCCAATCCACGAGAGGAAAAGCACGCCGAGAGGGGACTGATCACCTGTTGCAAAGCCGGCCAGGAAGCCGTAAAATATCGTAATAATACCAAGCGCAAAGATTGCTGTGTTTACGATTGGAGCTGTCACGCTCGCGGTGTAAGCTGCTGCCGCGGGAGAATTTTTGTCGATGGACTTATAAACGAGCCCTGCTGCTGCACCTGCGGCTGTACCCTTTAAGAGACAAAGGATTGTTGTTCCGATGGCGCTGTACTCCATCATCATGTTAATGAAGCCGCCATCCTGTCCCATAAGTCCCGTAATATAGACGACCGCACTGAAAACAAAGCCTAAAAATGCGCCGCACTTCCATCCGTAAATAGCCGCGCCGACGATTATCGGGGTGAGTGCGAGGGTAATTGAAAAAGGTCCGAATTTTATAAATGTACAGACAATCTGGATGGCGATAACCACAGCCGTCAAAATTGCATACATAGACATTCTTCGGATCTTTTCGTGAGAGTTTTTGCGATTATTCATAATTTCCTCCTGCTGCCGTTCACGCTTGGCATGATACAGCGCAAAAAATTATTTCCGAGAGAAAAAGACTCGTCGGATGCTTAAATTATAGCACCGTACCGAGCCTTTGTCAAGGTGTGTTTTGCACAAATTTATTCGGTTTTAATATATTGATTGAAAGATGATCACACAACATCATCCGTCGGCGGATGACCGAAAAAGCTTTTGTATGCTATGTAAAATCCGCTGTATGAATTGTAGCCGACCATAGTAGCTATTTCTTCGAGCTGATATTTTTTGCATTTGATCAGTATGCTCGCAACCGTCATGCGCTCCTTGACAACGAGATCCTTGAAGCTCTCGCCCATTATTTCACGCACGATCTCACTTGTACGCCGCTCTGACAAAAATAGCTTTTTCGAAAGAGAGTGAAGTCCGTCTTTTTTGTTAAAGAAATCTTTGATGTGATTTTCGATGATAACCTTTCGTCTGTCGTGAAGCTCACTCGTTTGCATTGGTGACATATTTGCATCAGTCGGAGCATCACTTTCAAGAAGCTTATTCAGCGTATAAAGCACGGCATTAATCAAGGTGTTTGAAATTTGTGCTTGCTTCAAGCTGTTGTTTCCCTCTATCAGCTCTTTTAATTGAAGCATTGTGTCTGTAATTTTCGGATTTCTGAAGACTATCGGTAACCTGTTTGCGTTGAGGATAGCGCGCAGCTTGCTGTATGAATCTTCGCCGTTTTTTAAGAGTGTCCCGGGCTCTATTTCAACAGCAAAAACCACTTTGCTTGCATTATTTGAAATACGGCAGTGATATACTCCCGACGGAATCAGACAAAAATCCCCTTCGTTAAGGATGAGATCGGGCTTTTTTCTATCGAATATGAGAGTGTTGCTTCCGCTGAAAATATAGTGGAATTCCTCATAATGATGCGCGTGTACCTCGGGGTAATCTGTTTTCTCGTTTTGAATTATAGGGATATTGTGCGAATGAATGCGTAATGTGATATTGTCACTGCAGAAATTGATGTCAGCTGAAACCGGGTTCTTTCTTTGTAAGTGGTTGATGCAGACATTGCTTTGCATGCGGTGTTTCTCCTTTCCAACGAAATTTTGTGAATATATTCGGCGCTTGTATAACCGCCATTCGAAAAAAGGACGCATTTGTCTCCGCTAAGTAATCTAAAGAACACATTCCACATCATCCGTCGGCGGATGACCGAAGAAACTTTTGTATGCCATGTAAAATCCGCTGTACGAATTATAGCCGACCATAGTGGCTATTTCCTCGAGCTGATATTTTTTACACTTTATCAGTATGCTTGCAACCGTCATGCGCTCCTTGACAACGAGATCCTTGAAGCTCTCGCCCATTATTTCACGCACGATCTCACTTGTACGCCGCTCTGACAAATATAACTTTGCTGCAAGAGTGCGAAGTCCGTCTTTGCTGTTGAAAAAATCGTCGATGTGATTTTCGATGATAAGTCTGCGCTTGTCGATTAGCTCATTCGTAGACTTGACAGATATATCCGCATCAGTCGGAACGGCGCTTTCACAGAGCTTATTCAGTGAATAGAGCACGGCATTCATCAAAATTATTGCAATTTGCGTTTCTTTAAAGCTTTGATTTCCCTCATTCAGATTTTTGAATTGGAGCATTGTATCAGTGATGTTCGGATCTCTGAAAACTATCGGGAGTCCGTTTGCATCAAGGAGCGCACGCAGCTTGTTGTATGGTTCGCTGCTGTTCTTTTTTTCGGATTTTCCCGGCTGTATTTCAAGGGCGAAAATCACTTTGCTGACCTCGTCCGAAAGACGGCAGTGATATACTCCCGCAGGGACAAGACAAAAATCGCCTTCGTTCAGGATGACATCCGGCTTGTGTCCCTCAAGCATAAGAGTGGTGCTGCCGCTGAAAATATAGTGAATTTCATCATAGTGATGAGCGTGTACTTCCGGATAATCCACTCGCTCGTTTTGAGATATTTCAAGCTCGAACGAATGAATACGAAAAAAGATATTATCCCGATAAGACATAAATTCAGACGAGAAATGATTCTTTTTCATCGAATTGGCGGTACTGCGCGCATTTGCTTCGCACTGTACTTTTCCTTTCTCTCGAAATTTTGGGAATACATTCGGTGCTCTTTGACAGTCATTCAAAAAAAAGAAATATTTTCTTCTTTTAAGTAGGTCAAAAATGCGTTTGCAAGATTTTTATACTTTTTTACATAAGAAGTGTCAGCCTAATTATATCACAATATATCCTGCTTTGTCAAGTGATTTTCCCAAACTAAGAAAATACACTTTTTTGTTTTACAAGAATTTCATATCATTCAAAAATATGAAGAAAATTCAACTTGTGTTTTAATTTATGGGCGAATAAACCTTTTTGACGGCGATTTTTTATAAATGTGGATTTTCATTTTAAGGCGAGTTTCAGAGCTTACGAAAAATACGCAAAAAAATGAGGATTTATCTGTGTTTTCGGTTGACAAATCGTTTAAAATAAGGTATAATAAATATATATGCCCTTATTTATTGAAAGGAAAACATAACTATGATACGGAGTATGACAGCCTTCGGCAGAGCAACCTCGCTCGGCGCGTCGAACGGCAAAAATATCACAGTTGAATTAAAAAGCGTAAACAATCGCTATCTCGACTGTTCGGTTAAAATTTCGAGAATATACAGCTTCCTTGAGGACAGAATCCGCCAGTACGTGCAGCAGAGCGGTATCTCGCGCGGAAAGCTTGATGTATATGTCGGCGTTGAGGTGGTCGAAAATGTCGGTATGACGGTTGACATTGACCGTGCTCTTGCCAAGAGTTACATTGATGCGCTTTATGCACTTCGCGATGAATTTGGACTTAAGGATGACATTTCGGTAATGAGCGTTGCGCAGAACCGTGACATCTTTAACATCACAAAGCCTGATGAGGATGCGGAGCGTGACTGGCTGACGATACAGCCCGTACTTGATGAGGCAATTGCGGCGTTTATACGTGTACGCGAGGCAGAGGGCGAACGTCTTAAGGCGGATATACTTGAAAAGCTTGAGAAGATAGAATCGCTTGTGGCAAAAATCAAGGAATATTCCGAGGAAGACATTTCCTCATACAAAACCAAATTCGAAGCTCGTCTCAAAACGATACTTGCGGAGAATGACATAGAGCTCAACCCGAATATGGTGCTCACCGAGTGTGCCATTTACGCTGACCGTGTTGCAATCGACGAGGAGCTGGTAAGGCTCGGCTGTCACTTTGCGGCGATGCGTGAGATCCTCACATCAAATGAGCCGGTTGGACGCAAGCTTGACTTCCTCATGCAGGAGATGAACCGTGAAACCAATACCATCGGTTCAAAAGCAAGCAATGTTGATATTGCCGCGATTGTTGTTGAGGTTAAGAGTGAGCTTGAAAAGATACGCGAGCAGATACAGAATATCGAGTAAAGGGGTGGATTACCATGAAATTTATCAATATCGGATTCGGAAACATGGTTGCCGCTGAGCGAGTTGTTGCGGTGGTCAGCCCCGACAGTGCGCCGATCAAGCGTCTTATTCAGGATGCAAAGGACAGCGGACGTGCCATTGACGTCACCTGCGGCAAGCGTACGCGTGCTGTTATTATAACAGACAGTGAACACGTAATTTTATCGGCTTTCCAATCGGAAACCATCTCAAACCGTCTGTCTGACCGTGACGAGGGTGAGGACGATGAGGAGCCCGAGGAGACAGGTGAGGGGTGACTATGGAGAACATGAAAAAAGGTTTGTTGCTTGTTATATCGGGTCCGTCCGGAAGCGGAAAGGGTACGCTTATCAAACGGCTTTTAGAGATTGATGACAGTTTTGTTTACTCTGTTTCTGCAACAACACGTGCGCCGCGTATAGGCGAGCGAAACGGTGTCAACTATTATTTCATCGACCGCGAGGATTTTGAAGCGCGCATTGCCGACGGAATGATGCTCGAGCACGCGGAGTACTGCGGTAATTATTACGGTACGCCAAAAAAAGAGGTTAACGAAAGCCTTGCGGCAGGACACAATGTCATTCTGGAGATCGAGGTTGCAGGCGCAATGCAGATCAAAGAAAAGTGTCCCGAGGCGGTACTGATCATGATAACGCCGCCCGATTTCAAAACGCTTGAAGCAAGACTCAGAGGTCGCGGTGACAATGTTACCGAGGATGTTATCAGACGCCGACTTGAAACGGCAAAGGTTGAGCTTTTGAGGCTTCCGGAATATGATTACATCGTTATAAACGGCGATAATATGATTGATGATGCCGTACATAGGATCATGGACATAGTTTTCGCAGAAAAAAGCCGCGTATCGAGAGCGGACGAATTTACAAAGAAATTTTTCGCCGAATAATAACGGCATAAAGAAAGAGGTATTATTATGATTTATCCTTCAGTTGAAGAACTCAGTAAGAACGGCAAATTCAACCGCTATATGCTTTGCATTGCAACCGCAAAATGTGCAAGACTCGTTACAGATGAGTATGTCCGTCAGCGCGAGCAGGCAGAAAAGCTTATTGCAAACAAGGAGACAGACAAATCTCTGGCTTCGATGATCAAGCGCGAGATCCGCGATGAAAAGGCGGTTAAAAATGCTCTCAACCGTATTCATCAGGGCGAATATGTCATCAACGAGGACAGCATCAACTTAAAGGGACAGAACTGATGTCCGACGTGGCAGTGCCGCTCACTGTTGCGAAAGTGAGGATTCTTGAGCTGCCGTATTCTGCCGACAGGGTGTATGATTATCTGATTCCCGATGAGCTTTTGGGGCGTGTTAAGCGCGGCTCGATCGTTTTTGTAAGCTTCGGCGGTGCACAGCGTACAGGTGTTCGCAGAAGTGCGATCGTTACGGCTGTTTCCGATTCGTCCGAATATGAAAAGCTCAAGCCTATACTTGCCGTTGCAGATGATAGATTTTCTCTTTCGGAGGAGCTTTTAGGACTTTGCGACTTTCTTCGTGAGCGCACATTTTGTTCAACGGGAGACGCAGTTCAAACGATACTTCCGAGCGGTGCTCATGCTTCGCTGTTCCGTGCAAAGCGCGATCCGGTTGAGCGGTATTACCGTGTTTCTACGGATTTATCGGCGATACGCCTTGGAAGTGCGGAGAAGCGTGCCGTTGACTTTATCGCGGACGGTGAGCGCTCGGCATCCGAGATTCAAAAAGAGGCGCAGGTTTCTTATGCAACACTCAAAAACATGGTGGCAAAGGGAATATTTTCCTGCCGCGAATGTGAGATTATAAGAAACCCTTACAGAGGTCGCGGAAAGGTTGCCGACTCCAATATTTTAAGCGATGAGCAGGAAACGGCGTGTAAAACGCTCTCTTCTCTTGCGGCATCAGGTAAGGCGTGTGCGGCACTTCTTTACGGAGTTACCGGAAGCGGTAAGACGCGTGTTATCAAGTCGGTTATCGACAGCGTTATCGAGAGCGGACGTTCGGTTATCGTGCTTGTTCCCGAAATATCGCTGACAGGGCAGACGGTTGATCTTTTCTGCGGCTTTTTCGGTGAGAGAGTTGCAGTGATACATTCGTCACTCTCGGACGGTGAGAAGCTTGATGCATGGAAACGTATACGTGCGCATGAAGTGGACGTCGTTATCGGTACACGCTCGGCTGTTTTTGCTCCGCTTGACAATCTCGGTATGATAGTTATCGACGAGGAGCAGGAGCACACATATAAGTCAGACATGAATCCGAAGTATCACACACGTGACATTGCAAGATACCGTGCGGCGAAGAATAATGCGCTTATGCTGCTTGCATCGGCAACGCCGTCGCTTGAATCGTTTTACCGCGCAAAAGAGGAGATATACACTCTCGTTACGCTTAATGAACGCTACGGAAACGCACAGCTTCCCGAGGTTAAGATCGCAGATCTGCGCGTTGACTCGACAAGAGGACAGATAACTCCCATCGGCGATGTTCTGCGCGAGGAGCTTTCAAAAAATCTTAAAAACGGCGAGCAGTCGATTCTTTTTGTCAGCAGGCGCGGATATAATAATTTTATAAGCTGTCTTAAATGCGGCGAGGTCGTAACCTGTCCCAATTGCTCGGTTTCGCTGACCTACCACCGTGAATATGACCGTGATATTCTCAAGTGTCATTATTGCGGTTATACAGAGACGGTTCCCGAAATATGCCCGAAATGTCAGTCGGAGCATATGTCAAGAAAGGGTTTTGGTACACAGCTTGTTGGGGAGGAGCTTCACGCTTTGTTTCCCGAGGCGAGGATACTCCGCCTCGACGCGGATTCGACAACTGCGAAGTTTTCACATGAGGCGATACTGTCACAGTTCCGCTCACACGAGGCTGATATATTAATCGGCACACAGATGGTTACAAAGGGACACAATTTCCCGGATGTTACGCTCGTTGGCGTTATCAATGCGGACAGTGCGCTTTATCTTGACGATTTTCGTGCATCGGAGCGTACATTTGCGCTTCTGACGCAGGTTATCGGAAGAGCCGGACGTGCAGACAAGCCGGGCAGAGCTGTTATACAGACCTATTCGCCCGACAATGAAACGATAAATCTTGCCGCAAAGCAGGATTACACAGGTTTTTATTCGAGCGCGATAAAGCTCCGAAAGCAATTGCAGTTTCCGCCGTTTTGCGAATTTGTACTGCTCGGTGTACACGGCGAAGATGAAAAAGAAGTCCTTGAATTAACACTTAAGCTTGACACAAAGCTTCGTGAATACACATCGGGCGAATATTCGGATATACCGATGTACATATTCGGACCGTTTGAAGCTCCGATATATAAAGTTAACAATGTTTTCAGAATGAGAATTATAATAAAATGTCAGGTTACAAAGCGTATGCGCGAGCTTATCTGCCGCCTGATGGCGGATTTTCCGAAGGCAAGCGTTAAGGCGGCGATATCGGTTGACGTTAACCCGGCTTCGCTTTGATCCTGACTCTTGGAGGAATTATTTATGGCTAAGTTGAACATAGTAAAGGATGGAGACCCGATTCTCCGAAAAAAGAGCCGTCCCGTTGAGGTTATCGACGAGCGCATAAAGACTCTTGCCGCCGATATGGTTGAAACAATGCGTGCCGCCAACGGATGCGGTCTTGCGGCGGTGCAGGTTGGTAAGCTGCGTCGGATGGTTGTGGTTGAAGTTGAGGAAAACAAGCCATATATCATGATAAATCCGGAAATTATCAAACGTGAGGGCAATCAACAGGATGTTGAGGGATGCCTTTCCGTTCCGAATCAGTGGGGTATTACAGACCGTCCGATGAAGGTGACCGTTCGTTACACGGGACTTGACGGCAAGGTGCATACCGTATCGGGTTCGGAGCTTGCGGCACGTGCGTTCTGTCATGAGCTTGATCACCTTGAGGGTATACTTTTCACAGACAATGTTGTCCGTATGCTTGATCCCGACGAGGTTGAAGCGTGATATGAAATCAAAGATATTATTCATGGGTACGCCCGATTTTGCGAAGATACAGCTTGAAGCTCTGATTGGAGCGGGTGCAGACGTTATCGGTGTTGTAACCCAGCCCGACAAGCCAAAGGGACGCAAAATGATATTGACTCCGCCGCCGGTTAAGGTGTGTGCCGAGGAACACGGCATTACTGTATACCAGCCGACCACTCTGCGCGGCGATGAATTTGCATCACTTCTTGATTCTCTTGCGCCGGAGCTTATAATTGTTGCCGCTTACGGCAAGATTCTGCCAGAGAATGTTATCAACTATCCGCGCCTCGGATGCATTAACGTGCACGGCTCGCTTCTTCCGAAATATCGTGGTGCGGCGCCGATACAGCGTGCCATTATCGACGGTGAGTCTGAAACGGGTATCACGATAATGTATATGGATGTCGGGCTTGACACGGGCGATATGCTCTCCAAAGTGACAGTCCCGATTGAAGCTGACGACAACTTTGAAACCATGCACGATAAGCTTGCAGATGCAGGTGCAAAGCTGCTTCTTGAAACAGTTACGGCACTCGAAAACGGCAGTGCATCCCGTGAAAAGCAGGATGACACAAAATCCACCTATGCCGCAAAGATTGAGAACGCAGACTGTATACTCGATTTTTCCTGCAATGCAACAGAGGTGTTCAACCGTATTCGTGGACTTTCACCGTTTCCGCTCTCGGTCTCATCGCATAACGGTAAGTCGCTGAAGATAGTGCGTGCCGAGCTTGCCGATGATAAAAAATCACATGACAATCCCGGCGAGGTTCTCGCTCTTGATGCGGCTAAGAACCGTATTGAGGTTGCCTGTGGTGTCGGTTCCATTGCAGTGACCAACCTTCTTCCCGAGGGCAAGAGCCGCATGAGTGCTGCCGATTATATCAACGGAAGAAAGATATCCGTCGGAGACGTGCTCGAAAAATATTCTAAATAAGAGGAAATAATATGCTATTCTACGGTATAGATGCAACGTATCTTATACTCGTCCTGCCTGCGGTGCTGTTCGCACTTTGGGCGCAGATGAACGTCCAGGGAACATTCAAAAAATACGCAAAAGTCGCTTCAAAGCGAGGAATGACCGGCTTTGACGCGGCAAGACAGATTCTTGATGCAAACGGACTTCATCATGTTCGTATCGGACAGGTGCAGGGTGATCTCACAGACCACTTTAATCCTAAAGATAACACCGTTTATCTTTCCGATACGGTACACTCCGAAAAAAGTGCCGCTGCGATAGGTGTTGCCGCGCATGAGGCAGGTCACGCTGTTCAGTATGCAGTCGGTTATTCTCCGATGAAGCTTCGCTCGGCGATAATTCCGATAACCAATATCGGTTCAAACCTTGCAATTCCGCTTGTGCTTCTCGGTATACTTTTGTCATTCCCGGCGCTTGCTTATGTCGGCGTTATCGCGTTCGGTTTATCGACGGTGTTTCAGCTTGTAACGCTTCCCGTTGAATTTAACGCAAGCTCACGTGCAATGGCGGCTCTCAGTGCATCGGGACAGCTTGACAAGGATGAACTGAAAAGCGCGAGAAAGGTGTTAACAGCCGCGGCGCTGACATATGTTGCGGCACTTGCCGTTTCGCTTGCTAACTTAATAAGAATATTTCTGCTTGCCAAGCGCTCGGACAGACGAAGATAATGGATAAGAAAAAATACACTGCCCGTGAGGCAGCTTACCGTTCGCTGATACTTTGCGAGCGCGACAAAAAATATTCAAGCCTTGAAATTGATTCGTCAATAAAACGTTTTTCGCTTGAGGGTGCTGACAGGGGACTCTATACAGCCCTTGTTTACGGCGTTATCGAGCGGAAAATCACGCTTGATTATATAATCGGAAAGCTTTCATCAAAGCCGATGGAAAAGCTCGATGACGAGGTTATAACACTTCTGCGCCTCGGACTTTATCAGCTGATATGGCTTGACCGCATACCGGACAGTGCGGCGGTTAATGAAACCGTAAATCTTGCTAAAAAGAACGCGCCTCGTGCCGCATCGTTTATAAATGCCGTTCTGCGCGGTTTTCTGCGCACGATGGGTAAGGACAGCCTGCCGTATCCGAGCAAGGATGCATCTGATTATCTTTCTGTCAGATATTCTTGCGGCGAGGATGTGCTCTCGGT
Source organism: uncultured Lachnospiraceae bacterium (assembly GCA_964430755.1). Classification (GTDB taxonomy): domain Bacteria; phylum Bacillota; class Clostridia; order Oscillospirales; family CAG-272; genus Flemingiibacterium. Next base: position 23,234 of record CAYSFT010000002.1, read on the forward strand.
TCTTCGTGAGTCTGTTTCCGATGTGGAAGCTTTACTTGCGGCGTTTGAGGTGCAGCCTGATATAACGCTTCGGGTGAACACGCTGAAAATATCACGCGATGAACTGCTCGTAAGACTTGCCGAAAACGGTATTGATGCCGTACCGACGGAGTATTCACCGTTTGGTGTACGTCTTACGAAAAAGACACTGCCCAAAGAGGTTTCGGAACTTATTTCCGACGGAATCGTCTATATTCAGGACGAAGCGTCACAGATTGCCGTCCTTGCGGCATCCCCGAAGCCTGATACTACTCTTATAGACACCTGTGCCTGCCCGGGAGGTAAAAGCTTCTCGGCGGCGATACTTATGGAAAACCGCGGCCGCGTTATGAGCTTCGATCTTCACAAAAACAAGCTCTCCCTTGTTGAATCGGGCGCGAGGCGGCTTGGTATAAATATTATAGAAACCGCAGAAAAAAACGGCTCGAAGCGTGATGAAGCACTTGTCTCGTCCGCCGACACCGTTATTTGTGACGTGCCCTGCTCGGGACTCGGTGTTATTGCGAAAAAGCCCGAGATACGCTATAAATCCGGCGAGGAGATTGAGCGTTTACCCGAGATTCAGTATGCGATACTCTCAAATTCGGCGGCATATGTCAAGAGCGGCGGAGTGCTGTGTTATTCAACGTGTACCGTAAATAAGGCGGAAAATGAGGCTGTTGTAATGCGTTTTCTTACAGAGAACAGTGAGTTTTTTGCGGAGGATTTCAGTATTGGTACGCTTGAAAGTGCGGACGGTATGCTGACTCTGCTTCCGAATGTACACGGCACGGACGGTTTCTTTGTTGCAAAACTTCGTAAAAAATAAGGAAAGATTATGTTGACTGTAAACGGAAAAGCCGATCTTCTTTCGATGAATATTCCCGAGCTTGGGGAATTTTTGGCTTCGCTCGGCGAGCCCAAATACCGCGCAAAGCAGGTCTTTTCCTGGATGCATCGCGGCGTTTCGATTGACGGCATGACCGATATTTCAAAAAAGCTTCGTGAAAAGCTTTCAGAGACGGCACTTGTCGATTTCCCGAGTGTTGAACAAAAATTAGTTTCAAGGCTTGACGGAACGGTGAAGTATCTTTTCGGACTTCACGACGGTAATGTTATCGAGAGCGTTTTCATGCGATATAAGCACGGTAACACCATCTGCATATCAAGCGAGGTCGGCTGTCCGATGGGATGCAAATTCTGCGCTTCGACTATCGGCGGACTCGTCAGAAAGCTATCTCCTGCTGAACTTCTCGGTCAGGTTATTGCCGCCCAGCGCGATATGGGTGAGCGGATTTCCAATATAGTTATGATGGGCATCGGTGAGCCGCTTGATAATTTTGATAATACGCTGAAATTTTTGAGTCTTGTCGGCGATCCTTGCGGACTTAATATCGGTTCAAGACATATTTCGCTTTCAACTTGCGGTCTTGTTGATAAGATTGACGAGCTCGCGAGGCATGATCTTCAGATAACGCTTTCAATATCGCTTCATGCGGCAGACGATGAAACACGTTCGTCGATAATGCCGGTTAATAATAAATGGAACATAGAATCACTGCTTGAAGCTTGCAGACGTTATTTTGCGGCGACGGGACGGCGTATTTCGTTTGAGTATACGCTTATTGCAGGAAAGAACGATTCACCCGAATATGCTAAACGTCTCGCAAACACATTGAAGCACGGGCTTTACCGTTCATCAAAGCCGTTTCCGATACACGTGAATCTCATTCCGGTAAATGAGGTTGAGGAAAGCGGATTCTCTCGTTCAAGCGGCGACGCGGTTAAGAAGTTCTCGGAGATACTTAATTCGCTCGGTGTAAATGCAACCGTCAGACGTAAGCTTGGCGGCGATATAAACGCTTCCTGCGGTCAGCTTCGCCGTGCTAAACTTAAAGCGGATACAGCGGCTGATGCTTGAAGATATGTGTAACTTTTAAGATTTTATTCTTTTTTCTGTCATATATGTATAATATAATATAAGATGTTCGTATTAACCGTTTGGGGAGTCGCCCCAAAGAGAGGAATGATCGTATAAATGAATTTTTTCGGTAAAAGTGATGTCGGTTTGGTGCGTACGGAAAATCAGGATAGCTATGTTATCCGTCCTGTATGCAAAAATGCAACGCTCTGCGTCGTTTGTGACGGTATGGGCGGTGCGAAAAGCGGTAACGTCGCAAGCCGGCAGGCAATAGACACATTTGTTGAGAATGTTGTCAAATATGCGTCGGCAAAGCTGAATCGTGACGGTTCACTGTCGCTTTCGAGTGACGATGCCTGTGTCATTCTCGATGATGCCGCACGTGACGCCAACAAAACTGTATATGATTTAGCGCAGACCTCGCCCGATTATCAGGGAATGGGTACTACGCTTGTCGGTGCGCTTTTCTGCGACAATATGGTTTATGTTATCAATATCGGAGACAGCCGTCTCTATCTTATTTCCAATAATACGATCACTCAGATTACTCATGACCATTCCTATATTCAGCATCTTATTGACAGCGGCACCGTCAGTGTTGAGGAAGCGAGAAACCATCCGTTCAGAAACCGTATTACACGCGCTGTCGGAATTGCTTCCGAAATTGAATCGGATATTTTCTCCGTTGACCTTTCAGAGCTTGACGTTGCTTACTTACTTCTTTGCTCGGACGGACTTTCCGGTCTGCTTTTTCCCGAGGATATATATGAGATGATATCCTCCGATCTTGATATTGAACTCGTTACAGACATTGAATCGGAGCTTTGCGATAAAACCGATCGCCTTATAAAAGCTGCCAACGACGCCGGCGGAACAGACAATATAACCGCGGTACTTGTAAAATATATAAAGGAGCGGTGATTATGGATCAGTTTGAAAGATATGTCGGACAGGTTTTCGACAAGCGTTACAGAATTGTTAAAGTTATCGGTATCGGTGGTATGGCTGTCGTTTTCGAGGCGACTGACCTTCTCATGCGCCGTAATGTTGCCGTGAAGATGCTTAAGGATGAGATCAACAACGATGTTCAGTCTGTTAAGCGTTTTATCAACGAAAGTAAGGCTGTTGCTATGCTTTCTCATCCCAATATCGTTAATATTTACGATGTTTCCGTTAAGGATTCACTGAAATATATCGTAATGGAGCTTGTTGAGGGTATAACTCTCAAAAATTACATTTTAAAGAAGGGTACTTTAAGCTTTGGTGAAATAATGAGCATCACCGAGCAGATACTTCGTGCTCTTGACCATGCACATCAGAAAGGCGTTGTCCACCGTGACATCAAGCCGCAGAATATCATGATGCTCAAAAACGGTTCGATCAAGGTTGCGGACTTTGGTATCGCAAAGCTTCCGAATGCTGAGACTGTAACCATGACGGACAAGGCAATCGGCACAGTGTTCTATATCAGTCCCGAGCAGGCAAGCGGCAAGAAAATTGACCGCAGAAGCGACATTTATTCACTTGGCGTAACTATGTATGAAATGGCGACCGGTAAGCTTCCGTTCGTTGCGGACAGCCCTGTAACCGTTGCGATAATGCAGGTTAAAAACCGTCCGCGTCCGCCGCGCGAGATCAACGATTCACTGCCTCTCGGACTTGAACAGATCATAATGGGCGCGATGGAAAAGAATCCCGACAACCGTTTCCAAAGTGCGGCACAAATGCTTCGTCACTTGGCGCAGGTTAAGAATAATCCGAGAACGGTTTTCAAAATGCCAAAGACAGAATCGTCCTATGAACCTGCTCCGGACGGTGGACAGGCTATGCCCGATAATGTTAAAAAGCTCACAAGACCGACACGCGCCAGTCGTTCCATGTTTCCGGTCGTTGCAGGCGTTGCAAGCTCTTTCCTGATTGTTTTTCTGATAAGCATGGTGGTTGTTTTCATGAAATTTTCTGAGGTTTCCGAAAATGATACATCAGAGCAGATAACAATTCCGAAATTTATCGGTAATTTTTACAGTGAAGACTATGAAGCACAGCTTGAAGACGGTTATTATAATGTTGAGGTTCAGTATATATACGATGCAAAATATCCGCAGAACGAGATTATCGGACAGGATCCGCTTCCCGATGAAAAGCGAAAAATAAATCCCGCCAAAAATCAGAAATGTGAGCTTATACTTAAGGTCAGCAAGGGCGCAACAACCTGCGAGCTTCCCGATTTTGAATATAAAGATTCACGCTCGGCGGAAATTGAGATAAGAGCACTCGGACTTAAGCCTGTCATTATAAAAGAACAGCACGAGATTATCAGCGAGGGATATGTTATCCGCACCGATCCGGAGCCGGGAACAATACTTGAGGGCGGTGCTACTGTTACAATCTATGTCAGCAGCGGTCAGGAGATAGAGTATACGGTCGTTCCTGACTTCACCAATTGTACGGAAAATGAAGTTATGACACTGCTTGCCGAGCGAGGACTGCAGCTTGGTTATGTTTCAAAGGAATATAACGATAGCATTGAGGAGGGCAGGGTTATCAGTCAGAGCCTTTCGAAGGAGCAGCAGGTTCCGAGCGGAACAAAGATTGATTTTGTTATGAGTAAGGGTCCGTTTGTCGTTGAATCGGAAGAGACTACCGACGAGACCGGCGAGCCGATTGACAATCCGCTTGACCATCCTGATGATACAGAGAAGCAGCCGGATGCCTCGGATGACGAGATGGAAGATCTGCTTGAAGCGATTTTAGGAGGTTCAGGCGGTGGATCCGGGGATGAGTGATATCCGATGGAGCTGAAGCTTAAAGGCAAAATAATCAAGGGCGTCGGCGGCATATATGAGATTCGTATAAGCCGTGCGGATGCCGATATGCTTCGCGGTGACGGTATGAAGCTTGAGGGCGATACCTTGCTTTGTAAGGCACGCGGTGTGTTCCGTCATGAAAAACTGACGCTTCTTGTCGGCGATGACGTTATTATCCGCATTGACACCGAGCTTGCTATGGCGTCGGACTCCGATTCGAGAGAGGGACGCACAAAACGTGACGAGGCTCGCGGCGGCGTTATGATCGAAGAAACGCTTCCACGCAAAAACGAGCTTATACGTCCTCCGATGGCGAACCTCGATATGATCTTCGCTGTCGTTGCCGCGGCAAAGCCCGAGCCTGCGCTTTCAACGGTTGATAAGCTGATAACAATCGCCGAATATAAGCGTATTGAGCCTGTTATAATCATCACCAAGGCAGATCTTGCGCCCGACGCGGCAGAGAATTATGCCTCGATTTACAGAAAATGCGGTTTTACCGTTTTCGTTGAAGGACTTGGGATCGACGGCGGCGAGCTTGAGGCGTTTATACGTGAAAATGCGGATAAGGTCTCGGCGTTCGCGGGAGCATCGGGTGTTGGCAAATCAACGCTCATGAACCGACTTTTCCCATCTCTCGGACTCGTGACGGGTGAGATTAGTGAAAAGACCGAGCGCGGGCGTCACACAACACGTCACATTGAGCTTTATCCGCTTTCGCATCAGTTTGGCGAGGGTACAACGGGATATCTTGCCGATACGCCGGGATTCGGAATGCTTGATTTTGTGCAGTTCGATTTTTACACGAAGGACGATCTGCCGCATGTGTTCCGCGAATTTGAGCCGTATATCGGTTTCTGTAAATACACCAAATGTACGCATACAAAAGAGGATGGCTGTGCACTGCTTGAAGCGGTCAGAACAGGAGAAATACCGTCCGAGCGCCATAAGAGCTACCTCGAATTTTACGAAGTGCTGAAAAACAAGCACAAATGGGACAAAAAATGAGCATGGACTGTTATATTTTTACGGGCGGACAAGTTTTTGCGGGTTCGCTTTCGGAGCTATCTCTCACGCCAAAGGACACAGACCTTGTGATCGCCGCAGACAGTGGTTATCTTACGGCGCGCAGATTTGGAGTTACTCCCGACATATTGCTCGGCGATCTTGATTCGCTTGATAAATCCGCACTCTTGCCGCATGAACTTGATGAGCTTGAAAAAATCATCGCTCCTGCGATAAAGGATGACACGGACACACAGCTTGCGGTTGATACTGCAATTGAGCGAGGCGCGGAGAATGTCTATATAATCGGCGGACTCGGCGGACGGCTTGATCACACGCTTTCGAGTGTATTCTTGCTTGAATATATCATCAATCACGGTGTCGGATGTATGATGACGGACGGAAGAAATACTGTTCGCGTGCTTTCGGCTTACGGTGAGCGTTGTTCAGTGACGGTTGAAAAGGGGTACAAATATTTATCGGTGATTTCGCTGTCGGATATTTGCCTTGGTGTTTCGGTGAGCGGCGTGTTTTATCCGCTTGAAGATGCCCGACTTACGCGGAAATATTCTTATGCTGTAAGTAATGAGATTACAGAGAATTTTGCGGTAATATCACTTTGTGAGGGCGTTTTGCTCATAATCGAGAGTCGCGATTAACAAACTTACAAAATTGCGCATATGATGAAATGAGGAGCTAACAAGCGTACCAATTAAACTCACGAAGGGATATGCTATACTTATGAAAGTTGTTGTTATGAAGTCTCCGCGGATATTTATTCCGCTTCTCAAAAGAATTTTTAAAATCGGAAAAAAGTGAATATATTCGGAGAAGCCGCAGTTTTGAAGCGGCTTTTTCCTGTTTTATGGGCGTACTTCTGCTATCAATTTGGCGTTCAAAAAAATTTTTTGCAAAAACTACTCGAATAGTATTGACAAATCCATACTATTGTGGTAGAATAGTTATACTATCATGATAGTATGGCGCAGACCGTGGGAGTGCACGCTCATGCGAAGCGTCAACAATAAGGAGAATTTTTATGACAATAAAACTATTCGATTCCGAATTAAAGGTGATGAATGTGCTCTGGAAAAACGGCGATACCACCGCAAAACGAATTGCCGAAATCCTCGGCGAAGAAATCGGTTGGAACGTCAACACCACATATACAGTCATCAAAAAATGTATTGCAAAGGATGCGATCAAACGAAGTGAGCCGGGATTCCTCTGCCATGCCCTTGTTACAAAGCGAGAAGTGCAGGAGATCGAAACCTGCGAGCTTATCGACAAGCTTTACGAGGGCGCGGCGGACAAGCTCGTTGCCTGTCTTATTGAGGGAAAACGTCTTACACCCGATGAAATCGCACGCCTTAAAGCAATGGTGGAGGAGCTTAAATGATTACGGCGGCAATCAGTGCAAGCGTGATGATACTTGTCATCATAGTGCTTCGGTTGTTTCTTTTGAAGCGTATGCCAAAACGCTGTTTTCGTCTATTATGGATACTTGCGGCGCTCAGACTTCTTGTCCCGTTTTCGTTTACTTTTGAAGTGGAGATCGAAGCAGAGAAGCCTGCAGACATACCGCAAACGGTGTATATTGACACATCGGATGCTGTATATTCAAGCGATGAAACTGAAATTGAAGCAGCAGATTTTGATTTTACCATGATCATAAAACCAGTCCTTTTAATTGGAACGATAATCAGCGCGGGATTTTTAATTTCGGCGTATGCACGAATGAGAAAAATCGCTCTCCATGCTGATACACTCGCCCGGAAATATGCAAAGTGTATGCATAGGGTGCAGATACGCACGGGAAATGGCGCGAGTACACCTTTTTCCTGCGGAGTCTTTCGCCCGATCATATTTATTCCGACACAGATGCTCACTCTTGATTCTGTCAGACTTGACATGATAATTGCCCATGAGCAGCGTCACATAAAAAACGGTGATCAGCTTGTTAAATGGCTTATTGCCGCGGCGTTTTGCCTTAATTGGTATAATCCGCTTGTGTGGCTTATGTGGCAGCTTGCTAACCGTGACATTGAGCTTGCTTGTGATGAAGCGGTTGTGAGTGGCGGAACGAGTAACTATGATTATGCGCTTTGTCTTATTGCGGCAGAGGAGGTTCGCATGACTGGTGCGGTTTGCTCATTCGGTGCGCCGGTGCTGAATGAAAGGATTGAATTAATTATGAAATCGAAAAAGTTAACGATATGCAGCTTTATCGGTGCAGGGCTTATCCTTGCGATGATGACAGTTTTCTTTGTAAATGTAACTGCTGTGGAGATTGACAGCAAGCCTGAAAATGAAACAGAATCAGAGGTTGTGACAACGTTCGCTGAACCCGAGGGAACGGAGGCGCTGTCTGTTGAGATCGAGGTTGAAGATGTGAAACATACACCTGCCGACAGCGAAGCAGAAATCGAGGCGATGTTTGATTGGTCGGTTTATGCAGAAAATGAGATATGCGCGGATTATTTTGAGAACTTCTATCCTGAAACGCCTTTTGAGGAGCTTTATGAAGTGACGACCGTTGAGGACATCTATATGGATGATGTTGAATGTGAGATTGGAGAGGTTGTACTCCAGTCTTCGCATCCGATTTCACCGTTTGGATTTTCGTGTCCGCTTAACGAATACGTCGGTATAACCGGTCATTTCGGCAGCCACACAAATCCGCTTGGGGTGGTTATATTCAATAACGGAGTGAACGTTTCGGCGGCGCTCGGTGCGGATGTTTTAGTCGCGGCAGACGGTAAGGTCACAAACGTCGGATATAATACATCTGTGGGTAACTTTATCGAAATTGATCACGGCGAGGGATGGGTGACGATTTATCATCATCTTGAGAAGTCATTTGTTTCTATCGGTGATGAGGTTGAGAGCGGCGAGAAGATCGGCACGGTCGGCAGCACAGGCGAGGCGACAGGCCCGAATCTCGGATTTGCCATAATCAAAGACGGCGCATATCTTGATCCGGAAGCATTGTTTAGCAAATAATAAAAAAGTGGTATCTGCACCAAAATGCGGATACCATTGTTTTTTGGAGAGCCCTCTCCGCCATACCTTACGGCGTGACACCTCTCCCAAAGGGAGAGGCTTTATGAGTGGCAGTCAGGAAACTTATAAAAATCTCGCTAAATTATCAGAGGTGCTTTTTTCAAAATCAAGCACTTCCTCGGCAAGCTTGCGTGCTTCACCGGTGGGATTGTTTTCGTTGAACTGCTTTTCAATATTGATGATGCCCATTGTTGCACCGTTTATCATCATTTCGGCAATGTGTGAGGTCGTTGTGTCGAGCATGGTGTTGAACGCCATACCGATTTTACTGCCTGCCTTTGCCATCATGCCGGGTTCTTCGGGCTTGAGTCCTCTCTCGGCAAGCAGGTCAGCCGCACGTGATGAGTATTCACGGTATCGCTCAAGCTCACGTGTCATTTCGGTACGCATTTGTGGGTTCTGCGCCTTGTCCATCAGGTTAATGAGCGAGTCGCCGCCCATTGTTGTGTTTTTATAGATCTCCTGAAGTAAAGTTTCGTTTTTATCCATTATGATAATTGTTGCTTTTGCAAAGCAAAAGCTTCCTTTCTATCCTTGTTGTGGCGCGGTTTGCGGAGCAAAATCTCGGTCTATGACCGAGATAGAGCAACAAAAGGTGGTTTGAAAATTTATTTTCAAACTTATCACTTCCAAAAATAAAAATACCGCGGTTGGTTGACCGCAGTATTAGTGTTTGCAAAGTGTGAAAAAATATTTATGCTTTTGAAAGATCGTCAAGATCGTATGGTGTGTTCTGATAAACAAAGTAGTTGAGCCAATTGGAGAACAACAGATTTGAGTGTCCGCGCCATACGTTCGGAGGACGGCGCTGCGGATCGTTGTTCGGGAAATAGTTATACGGAAGCTCAATCTCGAGTCCTTTGTCAACATCGCGGAAATATTCCTTTGAAAGGGTGTCATAATCATATTCCGAGTGTCCCGTTACAAAAAGCATACGTGAGTTTTTAGCTGCGATAATGTAAGGACCGGCGATGTCACTTCTTGCGATAAGCTCAAGCTCGCTCACCTTGGTTATTTCACTCTCGGCGATACCCGTGTGACGTGAGTGCGGCGCCTTGAATACCTCGTCGAAGCCGCGCACGATCGGATGATTGGGACGGAGCGCATAGTGATCGAAAACTCCAAACATCTTCTTGTCAAGCGGATGCTTATTAACGCCGTAATGATAGTGAAGCCCTGCCTGCGCCGCCCAGCAGATGTGAAGCGTTGAAAAGACGTGAGTTTTTGACCACTCCATGATATCACAAAGCTCATCCCAGTATGTAACATCGTGGAAATCGAGGTTTTCAACGGGTGCGCCGGTGATGATGAGTCCGTCGAAGTTTTCGCCTCTTATGTCGTCGAAGTTTTTGTAAAAGGCTTTCATATGCTCCTCGGATGTGTGAGTGGAGCGGTGTGTTGCGGTTTGAAGCAGGGTTATTTCTATTTGCAGGGAACTGTTTGAAAGAAGACGTATGAGCTGTGTTTCGGTGGTTATCTTTGTCGGCATCAGATTGAGCACTGCGATCTTCAGCGGACGTATATCCTGATGCTCAGCGCGAAAATCACTCATAACAAATATATTCTCGCCTTCAAGCGTTTCTGCGGCAGGAAGTCCCTGCGGTATTTTAATAGGCATTTTTGTCTCCTTGTTATCAAAATATTTGGCTTCAAAAATCGAAGACTTTTGTATCAATTGCAATTATTATACCACAGATTTTGCGTTATTACAACACTCTATCGAAAATTTGTATGAAAATCAAAAAAACATTTGCTTTTTTCAGAAAAAAATGATATAATATAATTATATATATTTTATTGTTATATTAGGGAGGTGTGCATCGGTGAAAAACGCGAAAAAAATCGGACGTTTACGCTATGGCTTTGTGTTCGTTTTCATGCTTATTCTGGCTGCTTCGATTCTTGGTTTTACTGCTTTTGCAGAGCCGGGTGACACATATGTCATCGCCGATTTTAAAGCTTCATCCGATGGATTCGCACCTTTTGAAAATGTTTACATTGCGCGCCGAAAAAATCTGACTCTCGGCGGCAGGGATGCTTCTTTGCTTGAGGTGACCTCGCGTTGGGGTAATGCAGGCGATATGCGTTCTGTTCTTGCAAAGCTTGACGAGCCGATTGACCTTTCGGATTACCGCAAAATCAAATACGATATTTATGTTCCTCTTTATGAGGCTGACCCCAATGCCGTTTACTACACCCGTTTGATACTAACCACAAGCGATGGCGAAAACATAAAGCAGCTCGGACTTATAACCGGCGGCGAATGGAACACCGTTTCGGTTGATATCGGTATGTGGAACGGACGCGATGATATTGTCTCGGTGCAGATTGAGGTTACAATAGACACAACCTTGCCGAAGAACGGTGTTTATTATTTTTATATTGACTCTGTTTATGCCGATGAGAGGATCGACCGAGAGCTGACTGAACGCTTCATGTTCGACGTTTATTCGGTAACCGGCGGTACAACATCATATTCCCCTGAGAAAAAGAGTATTCTTATGGTTCCGTCGCAAACGGAAAATATGCAGCTTGAAGCGGATATGTCATTGTCTGCTATTCTTCACGATGCCAATTCGCTTCGTATAAAGCTCATCAATCAAACCGAATCGGACAGCTTTACGCTTTATTATTCTACATCCGATACGATGGTTGGAAGCGAGGATAAAAGCGTTGTTATCCCGATGACAAAGGGCGAAGATGCGCAGTATGTCTATGCCTATGTCGGCGATCTTTCAATGCTTCATGGCATCAGGCTTGTTTTTGAAGCAGGAACGGGAAGTGTTGAGCTTTTGTCTATTGCACCCACGGTGGAGTTCCGGGCGGAAAGTTATGACACCTGCGGAAAGATAAGCTCGTGTTATCTTAATGACGATCTTGCGACCGTAAGCTTTATCGGCGAGATTGACAGCGAGATCGCAATAGAAAATCAATCGGGACAGATTGCGATATACGCCTGGGACGGCGATGAGCTTCCGATGGGTGACGAGCTTCTTTCAAAAACGCCTGTCGTTACGGGGCTCATGAGCGCAAAATTCGATCTGAAATGGAAAATATCAAGCAGTAATCGTCACGTACTGCATAGCCGCTTCCTTGCTGTTATCCTGCATGAAGGCGGTGGATATACGCTTATCGAAAAGCCGTTTTATTTGAGTAATCCCCAAAAACGCGCAAATGAATCAACTGTATTTTCGCCCGATGAAAAGGGTTTCGCTGCTGATGATATATCACTTGTCGGCGATCTTGATTCCGGTGTAACGACACTCGGACTTGACACTCACAGCGCATTTGTTCAAAAGAGTGAGGGCTTTCAGTATATTTACAACGGCAAGGCGTATTACCTGAATGAGACGTATCTTGATTCGCTTTCACAGAAGATTACGGTTCTTTCCGATGCAGGAGTTCAGGTGCTTCTGCGGCTTGACGGCTGGTCACGCGAATATGCCGATGAGCTTTACGAAAATTACAGCGCGGATGATTACATCAACTATGCCAGGATGATGGAAGCCGATGACGGTTTTGAATATATCGCCGCGCTCAGCGCATACGCCGCCGAAAATTGGTGCCGTGAGGGACGGCTTATCGGTGTTATATACGGTTTCGGTGAAAACCTTCTCACAGAGGGTGAATCGCTGCGTGCTTCCGTAAGGTATACAGCCGATAATCTTCGCAGTATATACATGAATCTGGCGGCTGTCAATTCCTCGGCAAAGGTTTATGTTTCGCTGACCGATCTTTTGATTTCGGACGCAGGTTTACGCGGTGATGAAATCGCTCTTTCGGAATATCTTCCCATGCTTATCGGAGAAACCGAAGCTTACGGACAGTTTGCCTGGGAAGTGGCAATCGAAAAAGTATACCGCGTCGGACAGGCGGAGGATTCGGAACTTATCAGTGCAGATGACTGCGGTGCGTTTAAAGATATCCTCTGGAATAATAACGCTTCAGGCAAGCACATTATATTCTGCGATTCCACATATACGGTTTCGGTTATCGGTTATGAGGAAAAGCTGAAAAGCTTGGTTATGGGTTACTATTCTGCGCTCTTTGATGACAAGATTGACGCTTACATTGTCTGTGCGGCAGAGGACTGTGCTGATATTGCAGAAGTGGTTCGTCTTATAGACACAAATGAAGCGCAGACTGTTACCGATGCGGCGGCAAAGCTTTTTGAGGTTGAAAATATTTTTGACCTTTTTGAAAATTACGACTCAAGCAAGCTGAAAACGAAAAGCCTTGTTTATGCAAATACAAGCAGAACTGCTCCCGAAAATATACGCGGCAGATTTTCATATTATAAGTTCAGCGGAACCTCCAGCATCGGAAAGATAAGGCCTGGATATTTTTCAAAGTCACTTCGTATTATGAGTGACACCGGAAATGTTTTATCGGCGCCGCTTGACGGTACACTTTACGGTGACGGCAGATATCCCGAATGGATGGGTATTTTCCATAGCTTTGAGTCCCCCGAGGATTTTTCCCTGACTCCGATTCTTGAGCTTACAATAAAGGTTACCAAGGTCACCCCGACGGTTACTTATCCCATCCCGATAAAGCTTGTTTTGCTGTCGGGCAAGGATCGTTTTGAAGCACTTGGTGAAGTGAACCAGGGCGAATGGACAACGCTCTATATTGACCTTGGCAGTGATTTCCCGAGTGCGGATTCGGTTGACGGCTTGCAGATACTTGTCGGCGGTGATATACAATCCGCCTCGCTGTCGTTTAAATCGCTTGACGGTCTTTCGGATAAATATAACAATGAATCGCTTGCAAATGTTATTGAAGAATCGAGAGAAAAGCGGCAGCTTCACGAATCGCGGAACGAATACTCAAATTTCATGTGGATTGGCGGCGGCGTTATAGTCGCTGTTGGCACAGTGATCGTTATTGCTCTGCTTAGCCGCAAAAGGAAGGATGACGATGAGTAAACTCAAAATTTACGGAATGATAACGGCGGCGGTTATTCTGGTGATTGCGCTTATTGCACGCTTCACTGATGAGACGGCGGCAAATTTCATTCTTCCGCTTATGGCGATTGCTGTGGCTGCGCTTTCCGTGATTGATATCATCGCTTACCGTAAAGACAAGCGAGAGGGAAGTGAACCCGGTATTGCCTCACTTATTCGCATTATCAGTCTAATTGTTATCGCGCTGCTTCTCATCGTGGCGACGGTGATAAATATTATTTTATAAAGGAACTTAAAAATGTTACAGAGAAATTTCGGCGCGGATGAGCCAATCGAAAGCCTGCCGATACGGCTGTTTGGCGTTGTACGCGAGTCGATCGTTGACGGGCCCCAGCTCAGATACGTGATATTCACGCAGGGCTGTCCGCATAAATGCTATAACTGTCACAATCCCGAGTCACATCCCTATTCGGGCGGAAAAACCACAACGACGGACAAGCTTTGGCGGGATATCTGCAAAAATCCGCTTATAAAGGGAATCACATTCAGCGGCGGTGAACCGTTCTTATGGGGACATGAGCTTGCCGTTATCGCAAAAAAAGCGAGAGAGCGCGGACTTGACGTTATGACTTACAGCGGTTTTACATACGAACAGCTTCTAAAAAAATGTGAAACTGAACCGTCTGTTCATGAGCTTTTATGCGAGACTAATTATCTTGTTGACGGACGTTATGTTGACACCAAGCGCGACCTTACATTAAAATTCCGCGGAAGCTCAAATCAGCGGATTCTTGATGTCACCTGTTATCCCAATTCAACCGATGCCACACAGATCGAGCTTTAATTTAGGGCTTGATTTATTATAAATTTTAAAATATATAATCAAAAGGAGATATAACAATGTCTGACGCTTATTTATCCCGTGGCGTTTCTGCCACCAAAGACGAGGTACACAGTGCAATTTCAAAGCAGGACAAGGGTGTTTTCGCCGGTGCGTTCTGTAAAATAATTCCCGATCCCTGCGGCGATCCCGAATACTGCGCGGCTATGCACGCTGACGGTGCAGGAACAAAATCCTCGCTCGCTTATATCAAATATAAAGAAACAGGTGACCTTTCCGCATTCTATAATATTGCGCAGGACTCTGTTGTAATGAACCTTGATGACCTTCTCTGCATCGGTGCGACGGAAGGCTTCGTGCTTTCAAACACCATCGGAAGAAATGCACATCGCGTGAGCGGTGAGGCTATCAAGTCTGTTATCGACGGTTACACCGATTTCTGCGAGATGCTTAAGGGCTACGGCGTCGGAATCACAATGTCGGGCGGCGAAACTGCTGACGTTGGTGACCTTGTTTCAACCCTTATCGTTGACTCGACCTTCTTTGTCAGAATGAAGCGCAGTGACGTTATCGACTGCGACAACATCAAGGCAGGCGACGTTATTGTCGGTCTTGCTTCTTACGGCAAGGCAACCTACGAAAAGGCGTACAACGCAGGTATGGGTTCGAACGGTCTGACTGCGGCACGTCACCTCATGCTCTCGCACGAATATGCGGCGAAGTATCCCGAAACATATTCGAACACCATTGATAACTCAAAGGTTTACTGCGGTACATATGGCGTTAACGATATTCTTCCGGGAACCGACGTTTCGGTTGTTGACGCTATTCTCTCGCCGACACGTACATACGCTCCTATCATCAAGGAAATACTTGATGCAAAGCGTTCTGCTGTTCACGGTATGATCCACTGTACAGGCGGCGGACAGGCTAAATGTAAGAATTTCGGTTCTGGTATCCACTATATCAAGGATAACCTTTTTGATACACCTCCGCTTTTTGCGGCTATCAAGAAGAACTCCGATATCGGCGATAAAGAGATGTATCAGGTGTTTAATATGGGACACAGAATGGAGCTTTACTGCGATGCTGCAGATGCAGATTTCATTATCGCGGCGGCAGAGAAGTACGGCGTTGAAGCGAAGATCGTCGGTCGCTGTGAGGCTTCCGAGGACGGTAAAAACCACGTTACAATAATTGACGGCGGAAATACTTACGAATATTAATTTCACTGCTTTTTAATAACATCAAAGAAAGGGTGTTTTGAATGCAAAAGAGAATTCTGGTTATCAGCTCTGCAAATATGGATTTTGTTATGCGCGTCGGAAAGCTTCCCGAGGCAGGACAGACTTTGATCGAGCGCCGCGGATATGATTATGTACCCGGTGGAAAGGGCGCGAATGCCGCTATCACTCTTGCGAAGCTCGGAGCGGATTCCATTTTCTGTGCAAGGCTCGGAAATGATGCTCATGCACAGCGCCTCAAGTCCCTTTATGAGGACTGCGGAATTGATACGCGTTTCATAATAAACGATCGCAGTGCACCGACGGGACTTGCCTCAATAATCGTTGAGGATAACGCTAACAACCGTATTATCGTTTATCCCGGTGCAAATGCAAATTTAACGCCCGATGATGTTGAGGATGCGATGACCTCGATTCCCGATGCTGTTTTTCTGCAGTTTGAGATTCCGACTGAAGCAGTGGTTGCCGCAACACAGTTTGCAAAAACGAAAAACATCCCCGTTTTTATTGACGCAGGCCCTGCAAGACGCAATTATCCTCTTGACCGTCTCGGTCCGCTTGAGGTCATTTCACCGAATGAAATTGAAACCTATGCGCTTACGGGTATCATGCCCTCAACGATTAACGAGTGCCTTCGTGCGGCAACGGTGCTTATGCAGAAGGTACAGACAAAATATGTTGTCATCAAGCTTGGCGAGCGAGGTGCTTATATTCATGACGGAAGATATTCGCAGGTCGTTGCGCCTTATGAGGTTGAAGCGGTTGACACAACTGCCGCAGGTGATGCGTTCACTGCCGCGATGACGCTTGAATATTTGAAAACCGGCGATATTGTGCGCGCGGTTACATATGCGAATGTGGTTGGCGCGATGGTCGTCAGCAAGGCAGGCGCATCAAGCTCACTTCCGAATGCGGCGCAGGTTGAGGCGTTCATGCGCGAAAATGAAATTGTACTGTGAGGTTTAACGATGGCTGAGAGAATTTTGGGTGTCGATTTCGGCGATACACGAACGGGACTTGCCGTCAGCGATACGCTTGGTATGCTCGCAAACGGAATCGGATATGTTAATTCCACATATATGCCGAAGACCGTGTTGCTTGTCAGCGAAAAGGCGAAGGAGTACGACGTTACGAGGATAGTTGTCGGACTTCCGATCAATATGAACGGTACTCGCGGCCCAAGAGCCGAACACGCAGAAGAATTTGCAAAGCTGCTCGGTGAGGCAACGGGATTACCCATCGAAATGTTTGACGAGCGATGCAGCACGATGGCGGCGCATCAGATACTCAATTTCACTGACACACGCGGAAAAAAACGTAAAGCCGCAGTGGATACGCTTTCGGCACAGATAATTCTTCAGAATTACCTCGACAGTCGAAGAAAATAAAAAAACGCCCAACTGTTTTTCTCGGTTGGGCGAAATCTGCTTTTACTGTTTGGGCAGTTTTATGTTGTCGTAAGCATGGAGGTCAACGATATGAGTGCGGTAATAATCCGCAAGGATAACGCAGGAGTCGCGGTTTAAGTGCACTCCGTCTGACGAATGTGCGGGATCGAGCGTGCCGTCCTCAAGGATGAAAAGCTCGCGAGGATCGAGTAAAAACAGCTCTTTTTCTTTGACAAGCGTGGTCAGATACTCATTGAATATCACATTCTTTTCATTTGTGATTCCATAAAGAGTTGTTTCGGATGAATAGGTCGTTACGGGAATTATAAGCTGAACATATATCGGAACGTCCGTAACTTCACGCAAGGCATCGACAAGCTTTGAAAATTCGGCAATAAATCCATCAACTCCCCATCCGAGCTCGTTGAGACCGGTTGCTATATAGATGGCTTTATAGTTTACGTCCTCGTGCTCGAGTGCTTCGAGGAGCGTATACGATTGAAGCTCGCCTTCCTCATCCGGCAGACGTATGAACGGCTGTTTCATTAAAAGTCCGACATTGAGTCCGACCGAGGAAAAATCGTATGGGGAAATTTTGGAATATTTTATGAGTCCCTTGGTTCGCGAATCACCGATGAACACTGTGTCATCAAAATAACTGTAATCGACCGCTTCACATTCGGGGACAGCACTTGCAAAATCGTAGATAACAGGTGTTCGCGGAATCGGCGGAGCTTCGGCTTCGTCAATCGGGGTGACATTTTCAAGCCCGATGTCGCTTTGGGCTTGCGGCGGCAGGTTGTGTGTTGAATATTTGTAATTATATTCGCAGAAAAGCTGTGAGATCAAGAAAATCGCGGCGCAAACGGTTATAATTGCAAATATCAGATTGGTTACTGTAACCGCACGCGAAACACAGCTGTTTTTTTCAGGCTCATCGACCTTAACCGGTTCACTTGTTTGGGCAGCGGCAGGAACGGCTTTTATCGGATATATTTTTTCCGTTTTCACATGGTTTGAATGTTTATTTCTGTTCAGATGTTTCTTTTTTCCATGATGCTTCTTCTTGCTCAAACCGTTCCACCTCCTTTGACACCGATGATATAAAGCATTCCACAAAATAATTATACCACAAAGAAAGCACGGTTGCAATATTAATTTGAAAAATACGAAAATTAATTATCAAGCCATACTCGATAAGGAGCTCTCGCTGATAGAGGAAAAAAAGTCAGCTCCGAGCTTGCTTTTACACGCCTGTTGTGCACCTTGCTCGAGCTATGTTCTTGAGTATCTTACCAGATATTTTAATATAACGCTGTATTTTTACAATCCCAATATCACCGATTTTGACGAATACAAAAAGCGTGCCGATGAGCTATGTAGACTGATATCGGTGATGGAGCACCAAAATCCGATAGAGCTTATCGTTTGCGAGCATGAGGCGAGCAGGTTTCTTGAATTGTCCCGTGGGCTTGAAGCACTTCCCGAGGGTGGAGTGCGCTGCTTTGCCTGTTACCGTGAGCGTCTTGAAGCGACGGCGCGTTATATGTCTGAAAATACAGAGAAATATGATTATTTCGCAACGACACTGACCGTCAGTCCGCACAAAAACGCTGATAAGCTTAATGAAATCGGTGCCGAGCTTTCGGAAAAGTACGGCGTTCGTTATCTGCCCTCCGATTTCAAAAAGCGAGAGGGTTACAAGCGTTCAATAGAGCTCTCACGGGAATACGGGCTTTACAGACAGGATTTCTGCGGCTGTGAATTTTCGAGGATGTTTAAGCATGGAAACTCTTGAGTTCGGTAAGATTGTCTGCCGTGTTACACGTCGGGACAGACGCTCTGTATGCTTCCGTGTGGCAAAGGACGGAACACCCGAAATACTTGCGCCGAAGCGGATGACATTATATAAAATAAAAGAGCTTATGCTTCCGTATACCGAGCGCATCGAATCGGAATGTGAGCGACAAAGAGATTTGATTGCATCGCGTGAGGCGTTTTCACTTGATTACGGCTCGAAAGTGCGTTTCCTTGGAGCAGAGCGTGAAATACGTGCCGGTGACGGTTCCTCGATGTTTATTGATAATGAAGCGGTTTATCTGCCGCCGATGCTTTCCTCGGACGAGATACGCACAGCGACGGTGGCGCTTTATAAAAAATATGCAAAGGAATATATCTCGCAAAGAGTTTCCGAGCTTGCCGCTTTGATGGGGCTTTCGCCGAGTGCGGTGAAATTCAACAGTGCAACCTCACATTGGGCAAGCTGTTCACGAACGGGCTCTCTTAATTTTTCGTGGTTCTGCATTATGGCGAATTCCGAGGCAATTGATTATATCATTGTTCACGAGCTTTGTCATATGCGTGAATTCAATCACAGCAAGCGTTTTTGGGAAAATGTTGCCGTTCACTGTCCCGATTATAAACGCCACAGGGCATATCTTAAGGGATTATGGCGTGAAATACTTTCCGAAAATTGGGGAAAATAATTTATTTATCTTCTCGGGGAATCTTTTAAAACAAAATATTTTCGAAAAATATTAAAAAAATTACGATTTCCTATTTATTTGACGCGAATTATGTGTTATAATTAGAATGATATATTATAAATACTGCGATGTGACTGTCACTCGCTATGATATTAAACGAGGTTTGTATGAACAATAACCGTCAACCAAATAGCGGCAGACCCCATATTCCGCCGCAGGGACAGCCGCAAAACCGTCAGGCCCAGAATAGACCGGCACAGCCTATGCAAAATAACTCAAACGTCAATCCGGGGATGAACCGAATCAAGGATCAAACGCCGACACAGCGACGTACAGTGAAAAGCGAGGTTAAGCTGACTCCGGAGCAAATTGAAATCAACCGTGTCAATAGGCAAAGAGAAAGATATTACATCAAAAAAAGACGTAAGGCAAGCTTTAAGACATTCTTGGCGAGATTTTTGCTGTTTCTCGTAATATTTGCGCTTATGCTGGCAATTGCCGGCGGAGTATTTATGCGCGTGCTGACAAGTGCACCGGAGGATAAGTCGTCAAGCTACAGTTATTCTATCGGCGACAGTCAATATTCGCTTCCGAGCTCGAAGGCTGTCAGAGACGGCAGAGTTTATGTCAGCTTCTCCGATATTGCAGAGATGTGTGATCTTGCAGTTACCGGTTCAAACGATGATATGAAGTATGTTATCAAGGGTGACGAAGCGGAAACGATACGGTTTGTTACCGATTCGCGTGTGGTTTACGTGAACGGCGTTGAAACGCGCCTTGGAGCGAACTGCTACTTTGAGAATAAAGAATTGTATGTTCCGGTTGAGTTTGTCGGCGCATATTTGAGTGGAATCAATGTTGAGGTTGACGAGGGCAGGCATACAGTCACTGTTGAGCGGATTATTACCAATTTAGGCGAAAACGGTAAGCTTCCAAAAGGTGAAGAACCGATTTATGCTGAGCTTTCCTTCCTGCTGCAGTCCACAGTAGGTCTTGAGCCTCTTGATGAGGAAGCGGAAATGCTGGCGGAGCTTCCCGATTTTGGATTTGTCTCCAATCTCGCGGCTTACGAGGAATATATGAACCCCGGAAACACCGACGAATTTTTAACGCTTGTTAATATAAATAACAAGCTCGGTGCCGATCATATTCCGCAGGATCTTGCATCACTTGTTGATACGAGACAGGACGGTCGCGAAACCCAGATGATGCGCAAAAATGCGGCGATGTCACTTGAAGCAATGTTCAAGGAGCTTCGTGCGGCAGGGTATGAGGATGTCAGCGTAACCAGCGCATACAGAAGCTACAGCTATCAGGAATATCTTTTTAATATGTATCTTGCGCAGAATAATAACGATTATGAAAAAGTGGCGTCGTTCTCGAATCCTCCGGGTTCGAGTGAGCATCAGACAGGACTCTGCGCGGATCTGCATAATCTGCCGAGCGCAACCAAGGCTTTTGCAGATGAGCCTGCTTACGATTGGCTTCGTGAAAACTGCTGGAAGTTTGGCTTCATACTTCGTTATCCCGAGGATAAGACGGAGATCACGGGTATCTCATTTGAACCGTGGCATTACCGTTATGTCGGACGTTATCATGCGCAGAAGATGCATGAATCAAATATGTGTCTTGAGGAATATCTTGAATATATTTCCCCGGGAAACTGATATTTGCGTGTGATTTTTCAGAATATTTAAAATTTAGTTTGTTAATATGTACATGACAGCCGTACTTTTTTCAGGGTGCGGCTGTCAACGCTTACGAAATTTCGATCGACACTTGACAAAGTGCCTTTTTTTTCATATAATATAATATGTGCAATAAAATTGTCAATATAATTTTTATATACAGAGGTTGATTATCGTGTTAAAGGTTGTAAAATTCGGCGGCAGCTCTCTTGCGGATGCCGCACAGTTTAAGAAGGTTGCAGATATCATAAAGGCTGAGGCAGAGCGCCGTTATGTCGTTCCCTCCGCGCCCGGTAAGCGTTTCAAGGATGATACAAAAGTCACCGATATGCTCTATACTTGCTACGATATGGCGGCAAGAGGCGAGGACATTAACGAATATTTCTCGGCTATCGAGGCGCGTTACAACGGTATCATTGCCGAGCTCGGACTCGATTTCTCGCTTGATGATGATTTTCATCTCATAAAGAACGCTTTCATACATAAGGCAGGACGTGACTTCGCTGCAAGCCGCGGTGAATATCTTAACGGTAAGATCCTGGCTCGTTACCTCGGCTTCGACTTTATAGATGCCGCAGAGGTTATCTTCTTCAACGATAACGGTCTTTTTGATTCCGAGAGAACAAATTCGGTTCTTTCCGAGGTTCTGAAAAAGCACGAATATGCTGTTATCCCCGGCTTCTACGGCTCTATGCCGAACGACACCATCAAGACCTTCTCGCGCGGCGGCTCGGATATAACAGGTTCGATCGTTGCACGTGCGGCTGAATGTGACATTTACGAAAACTGGACGGACGTTGACGGCTTCCTTATGGCTGACCCGCGTATCGTTGATTCTCCACGTGTTATTAACGAGATCACATATCGCGAGCTGCGTGAGCTTTCATATATGGGCGCTACTGTACTCCATGAGGATGCAATTTTCCCCGTGCGTATCGCAGGTATTCCGATAAATATCAGAAACACAAACAATCCCGAGGCTCACGGAACATTCATCGTTTCATCGAGCGATAAATATGACACAGGCAACGTCATCACCGGTGTTGCAGGTAAAAAGGGATTCTCGGTACTCACAATCGAAAAGGATATGATGAACGCCGAGGTTGGCTTCGGACGCCGTGTTCTTGAGGTTCTCGAAACCAATGGTATCTGCTTTGAGCATCTTCCCTCCGGAATTGATAACATGAGTATTATACTCAACACACATGAGCTTGATGGTAAGCGCGAGGCAATTAAGACGGGTATCTGCCGTCATGTAAACCCCGAAACGCTTGAAATCGAAGACGGACTTGCGCTTGTTGCAGTTGTCGGACGCGCTATGGTTAAGGCGAAGGGTACTGCGGCACGAGTATTCAAGGCGATAAGCGGTGCAGGTATTAATATTCGCATGATTGACCAGGGTTCAAGCGAAATCAGTATTATAGTCGGCGTTGAGGAAGCGGACTTCGAGGATGCACTTCGCGCAATTTACCAGGAATTTGTTTATTAATCATGGGAAACAAGTCGTATAAAATATTTGATATCCACACTCACACATATCCCGAAGCTATAGCCGAAAAAGCGGTTACGAGTCTTAATGCGTTTTATGAGTTTGTTTGCGAGGGAAAGGGTACATATGCCGATCTCGAAGCAAACAGTCGTGCAAACAATGTGAAAGGTATGCTGCTTTTCTCGGTTGCGACGAATCCTCATCAGGTTCAGAAGGTGAACGATTCAATTGCGGCACTGGCGCAGAAATCGCGTGATGACGGATATGAAACCGTGGGATTCATGGGTATGCACCAGGATTATCCCGATTTTGCGGCGGAGGTTGACCGTGCACAGTCACTGGGACTTCGCGGCGTTAAAATTCATCCGGATATTCAGGGAATCGACATCGACGCGCCTCGCATGATGGAGCTTTACGAGATCATAGAGGGACGTATGCCGCTTTATCTGCATATGGGCGATCCGCGTCCGAAATACCGTTTTTCAGAGCCTAAAAAGTTAGCGCGTGTGCTCGACAGATTTCCGAAGCTTGAGGTCGTTGCGGCACATCTCGGCGGTTACGGAGCGTGGGATGAAGCAGTGGAATGTCTTGTGGGCAGACCGACTGTTTGGTATGATACTTCAAGCGCTTTATGGACGATGACGTCGGAGTATGCAGGCGAGCTGATACATAAGCTTGGTGCTGACCGTGTAATGTTCGGTACGGATTATCCCGTTAAAAACACCGAGGGCGAGATCGAACGTCTTCTTAAAATTGACCTCACCGAAAAAGAGCGCGAGGACATTTTCTACAATAACGCAAAGAGATTTTTGAAAATATGAAGATATATCATTCGGTTAAAGAAATAAACGTGGACCGCGATATGTGGCAGACGCTCAAGGAATCGACAAAGCCGATCGTGATGTATGGAATGGGAAACGGTGCGGACAAGATCCTCGCCGTTTTTTCAGAGAAGGGAATTGAAGTTTCCGATTTTTTTGCATCGGATGGGTTTGTGCGGCATCAGCTTTTTCATGACAAGACGGTTATGAGCTATGCCGAAATTTCTGCGAAGTATGACGATTTTATAATTGTTGTGTCGTTCGGAACGCAGCTGTCGGAGGTTCTTGAGAATATTTACCGTCTTGACGCTGAACGTGAACTATATATTCCCGATGTGCCCGTTGTGAATGACGGTGAGGTGTTTGATCTTGAATTTTTCGAGCGTCACCGTGATGAGCTTGATACGGTATGTGATATACTTGCAGATGACTTATCAAAGCAAACATTCTGCGATGTGATACTCTACCGTCTGACGGGTAAGCTCGAATATCTTCGCCGTCACGTTGTTACCAATAATGAAGTGATGGGACAGATACTCCACACGAAAAATTACCGTTATACTGCCGATCTCGGTGCATACAACGGAGACAGTATACGTGAGCTTTACGAGTTTTCGCCGAAACTTTCGCGTGTCGTTGCCTTTGAGCCGGATGCTCGAACATTCAAAAAACTGACTGCGTTTGCCGAGAGTGTGCCATATGAGATAAAAGCGTACAATTTCGCCGCATGGGACAAGGACATGACGCTTGAATTCACTGCAGGCGGAAACCGTAATTCCACGCTTATCGGAAATGATGCCATTAAAACCGGTGCAAAGATCAAAACAGTTACGGCATCACGTCTTGACAGCGTTTACGCCGGTGAATGTGACTACATCAAGTATGATGTCGAGGGAGCAGAATACGAAGCGTTACTCGGTTCACGCGAGACCATAAAAAGGGAACATCCCGAGCTGCTTGTGTCACTATACCACAGAAGCGAGGATTTATACCGTTTGCCGCTGCTTGTAAGGGATATGGGATATGATAAGCTTTATCTTCGCAGATATGAATATGTCCCTGCGTGGGATCTTAACTTATTGGCTGTTAAATAAAATTGAGCTGTCTCAGAGCTTTTTGTGAGACAGCTTTTTCGTTGTATTGTAAATTATAGTTTACGCGAGAGCCCTCATCCGTCACGTCTTACGACGTGCCACCTTTCCCCAGGGGAAGGCTCTTAAGTAGTTGGCGGCATATATTAGTGGCATGAAATCTTATCCAAAGGCTTCCCTTGGAGGAAGCTGTTGAGCTTCGCTCGACTGATGAGGGCACACATAACTACAATTTAATTCCTGCGTGCCAATTTTATATCAGCTTATTTTTCGCATAAAGAATTTCTCTAAACGCTGACGGAGTTGTCGTTTTGAACTTTCTGAAAACTCTGTTGAAATATGATACTGATGAAAATCCAACGTCCGTCGCAACCTCGAGGATGCTTTTTTCAGTTGTTGTAAGCAAGCCCTCGGCTTTCCATATGCGAACGTGATTTATGTACTCTGTGGGGGTGATGTTTGTTGCTTTTTTGAAGGTGCGGCAGAAGTATTCGCGGTTTACGTGTATCGTATCTGCAAGGGCCTTCAGCGTTATTTCATCGCGGTAATTTTTGTCTATATATTCGAGCACCGGACGTATTTTTCTGATGACTTCGTTGGTGTAAATATCCCACACATTTTCAAGTATACGGCTGCGATAAAAGATACCAAGCAGAATGTTTATATATCCGCGGATTATCATCTCAAAGCCGGTTTCCTCACGGATGTTTTCGTCATACATATCAATGATAATTTTGTATATTCGATTTGTCAGCTCCTCGCCGTTTTTCAGAAAAACGTATTTTTTTGTATTATCCGTCAAAATAAGCGGCAAATACTTGTCGATTTCACTGAACTCACCCTCATGCAATTTTTCGAGACGGAACTGTATCGTTATTTTTGAGGTGTTTGGTGCTTTGCAGATGGTACCGTGCGGAACTCGGCGATTGATTACGACAATA
The DNA here is from genome assembly GCA_964430755.1 of uncultured Lachnospiraceae bacterium. Classification (GTDB taxonomy): domain Bacteria; phylum Bacillota; class Clostridia; order Oscillospirales; family CAG-272; genus Flemingiibacterium. The sequence continues at coordinate 48,944 of CAYSFT010000002.1, forward strand.
TCGCCGCGACGAAGCTCGAGTGTATCACTGCCGACTGTTACATCGGCAACGCCCGTATGACCGACGAGAATTTCAACTCCGTCATGCAGGTGCATCGGCGTGCAGAATCCCTCTGGGCAAGCGTCTATTCCTTTTGAAAGCATGACCGGTATTCCCGGAACGTTATGCTGTATGATTGCTACATCCATGCTGACTCACCTTTCGATTTGCGTTGTGCGTATGCAAGAAGTCAAAATAGTACAACAAAAAGTCAATGTCGGTATTGCGAAAAAGTCATATAATATATTATAATTATAACACAGCCGCGAATAAATTGCAATAGGCGAAAAAAGTTATTTTTGTTTAAAGTGTGTGGTTGGTATTTAAACGCTCGGAGCTCTATATTTTGAAGAAAAAAGAAAGAAAAAGAAAAGTTTTCATAGTTTGTTTTCCCATAGCGGACAGGATGAGTCGTCTGTGACCGAGCGCACGGACGGCTTTTCTATATTTCGATTATATTTTAATCTTGACATTCCTGCGAAAATTTGCTATAATATCACATGAAAATTTAATTGTTCCAAAGCATATATTCACAACACTCAGGAAAGAAGGCTTTATAATGCAATATTTTTGGGAAACCGTTGAATCACTTAAAGCTGCAAAAATAAAAAACGTCGGCTTTGAGCATTTTGATGGGACACATATGTTCTGGCTTGTGATGTGTCTTGCTGTTTGCGTATTGTTCAGTGTGCTTTACAGAACTGCAAAAGCCGAAAACCGCAAGGCTCTGCGTATATATCTTGCATCGGTGATAGTCGGGCTTGAGCTCATAAAAATAATCGGACTCATTGCGACCGGCTCGTTCACTATCAAATATCTGCCGCTTCACCTTTGTTCGATTAACATATTTATTATCGCGATACACGCCTTCAAGCCGACAAAAACGCTTGACAACTTTTTATATTTGCTTAGTATCCCCGGCGCATTTCTTGCTATGCTGATACCGACATGGACCGAGTTGCCGCTTGATAATTTCATGCATATTTTCGGCTTCGGTATGCACGTTTTCCTGCTTGCATATCCGATAATGGTGACGGTTGGCGGCGATATCAAGCCTGAACTGCGTCATGTTCCGAAGGTGCTTGCATTGTTGTTGCTTTTTGCTGCCATTGCGTTTGCGGTGAACAGCAGTCCCGAGGGCGAGAGAATACGTCCCAATTTTATGTTTTTACAGTCGGCATCAGACATCGCACCGCTGCGTTTCTTCAAAAAGCTTTGCGGCACGCATCTTGTTGCCTTTCCCGTCATTTTAGCGGGCGTTATCGCGCTTTTCTATGCTCCGCCGACGATATGGCGTTACATTAAAAAGAAAAAACAATAACTACATACGAGATTGCTGTTTTTTATAGGACGGCAATCTTTTTTATCGGGCTTTGATTTTGCGTGAAACTTGGCGCGAGATGAGTGCAGGAAATCGCACGAAAATCGAGGATTCGGGAGAATTTGAGTGTATTTTCCGATTTTCCTCGGAAAAACTCAGGTTAAATCAGTATAAACATAAAAAAATCGCGAAATTTCAAGAATTTTGCAAAAACTATTGACTTTTTGTATTATCTCTGCTACAATAGTTCTATCACCTTTATTGTGGGGTGTGTACTGGCGATTTGTTTTACCATCTCTTTCCGGTCATCCGACGCCGATTTTGTCGGAGCATTGGTTCGGGGTGATTTTTTTTCGCAGTGCGATTTAGCAGATTACTTTATTTCATTATCAAAGGAGTACACAAGTCAGAAATGGAAAAAAACAAAATTATTGAGCTTAAAAATATCACAATGGAATATGAGGGCGAAAAGGTTCTTCGGGAAATTAACCTTGATATTCATGATAAGGAGTTCGTCACGCTTCTCGGCCCGTCCGGCTGCGGTAAAACAACCACGCTTCGTATTGTCGGCGGATTTTTGACTCCCGATTCGGGCGACGTGTTTTTTGAGGGCAAGCGTATCAACGATGTTCCTCCGCATAAGCGCCCTGTAAATACCGTGTTCCAGAAGTATGCGCTTTTTCCGCATCTTAATGTTTACGAGAATATAGCATTCGGTCTGCGCCTTAAAAAGCTGTCCGAAGAAGAAATACACGAAAAAGTTGAAGAAATGTTGACTATGGTTAACATGAAAGGCTTCGAGCGGAGAAATGTAAACCTGCTTTCGGGCGGTCAGCAGCAGCGAGTTGCAATTGCACGTGCGCTTGTTAACTCTCCCAAGGTACTGCTTCTTGATGAACCTCTCGGTGCGCTTGACTTAAAGCTTCGAAAGGATATGCAGAACGAGCTTAAAAATATTCAGAAGAAAACAGGTATCACCTTTATTTACGTAACACACGATCAGGAGGAGGCTCTCTCCATGTCCGATACCGTGGTTGTTATGGCAGACGGTGAAATCCAGCAGATCGGTTCGCCGACGGATATTTATAACGAGCCGGTTAATGCTTTCGTTGCCGACTTTATCGGTGAATCCAATATCCTTGACGGCGTTATGCTTGACGATTACCGTGTTAAATTCTCCCGTGCGGAGTTCAAATGTCTCGACTCCGGCTTTGACAAAAATGAGCAGGTTGACGTTGTTGTACGTCCCGAGGATGTTGACGTTGTTGCGCCCGACAAGGGTATGCTCACGGGTGTTGTTTCCACTGTCACATTCAAGGGCGATTACTATGAGATAATCGTTGACGTTCAGGGCTTCAAATGGATGATTGAAACCTCCGACTATGTGGCTGTTGACGCAACAATCGGTCTTGACATCGAGCCTGAGGCAATTCACGTTATGAAAAAATCCGAATATTCGGGTATATACGGCGACTATTCCTCTTTCAGCGATGAGCTTGACAATCTCGGTAATCCCCAGGAGGATGAAGAATGAGAAAAAACTCTCTGTTTCAAAAGATAGCGGCAGCACCGCATATTCTGTGGGCGATCATGTTTATCGTTGCCCCCATGATATTCGTGCTCTACTTTGCTTTTACCGATGCAGAGGGAAAATTCTCGTTTTCTAACATTTCCTCTCTGTCGCAGTACGGCAACGTATTTATTCTTTCAATTGCTTTTGCACTTATTGCAACCGTTATCTGTCTTCTCATCGGTTATCCTTTGGCGTATTTTATGTCAAAGCAGTCCGAGAGAACGCAGAAGATACTCATGGTGCTTGTTATGCTTCCAATGTGGTGTAACCTGCTCATCAGAACCTATGCACTGATGGCACTGCTTGATAACGGCGGCTTGCTTAACTCCTTGCTCGAGCGGCTCGGACTTGGTAAAATTCCGATCGTCGGAACAAATTTCGGCGTTATACTCGGTATGATATACGACTTTTTGCCGTATATGGTTCTGCCGATTTTCACCGCTATGACAAAGCTCGATAAGCGTTACATAGAAGCGTCGCAGGATCTTGGCTGTACCGGCTGGCAGACGATGACACGCGTTATTATGCCGCTTACCGTCTCCGGCGTTGTTTCGGGCATCACGATGGTGTTCGTTCCGTCGATCAGTACATTCTATATTTCGCAAAAGCTCGGCGCAGGTAAAATTGACCTTGTTGGTGACACCATTGAGCGTCTTTTCCAAAATCCCAGCACGTATAATGTTGGCGCGTCGATCTCGCTTGTCATGATGGTGCTCATTATAATTTCTGTCGGCATCATGAACCGCTTTACGGATGATGAGCATGATTCCGATACCGGTAAGGGTAAGAAGAAAGGGGGCTTCATGCCGTGAAATTCCTGTCGAAATTCTATATCGGTCTGATATTCTTCCTCCTTTATATTCCGATTATCGTTCTGATCGTTTTCTCTTTCAATGAATCGGGAAGCCTTGCTGATTTTTCGGGCGTTTCACTTGTCTGGTATGAGGAGCTCTTTAACGACGAAGAGGCTTTGTCGTCACTCCTCAATTCGCTTATTCTTGCGGTTTCGTCATCGGTTATTGCCACGGTGATCGCTACATTCGGCGCACTTGGACTTTATCGCATGAAGAGTAAGTACGTCAAGGGTGCAGTTAATACTGTAACCAATATTCCCATGATGAACCCAGATATCGTTACGGGCGTTTCGATGATGCTTCTGTTTGTTGCAGTGGCAGGTTTTCTTAAGTCGCAGTCGTTCTTTGGCTTCGGTACGATGCTTATTGCGCACGTGACGTTCAATCTGCCGTATGTGCTCCTGTCGGTTATGCCTCGCTTCAGGGGACTTGATAAATCCTTGTCCGAAGCGGCACAGGATCTTGGCTGTACGCCTGCGCGTGCATTTTTCAAGGTGGAGCTTCCGGAGATCGTTCCGGGTATCGTTTCGGGATTCATGCTCGGCTTTACGATGTCGCTTGACGATTTTGTAATCAGCCATTTTGTAAGCTCACCTGACTTCCAGACGCTTCCTCTCTACGTTTACAATCAGACGGCACATAACGTGAAGTTCAGTATGTATGCGCTTTCCTCGCTTATTGTCGTTGCGATTCTTATAATTCTCCTTGTGGTCAACTTCGCAGGCTCTGTCGGTCGCCGCAAGGTAAGCGGAAAAAGGGGGTAAGGGCATGAAGAAAATAACCGTTTCCCGAATTTTTTCGCTTGTTATTTCTGTGCTTTGTCTCGCTTTACTCGTCCTGCCGTCGCTTTCGGGGTGTTCCGCGGACGGTGTCAGTGACAATGTGACCTTGTATGTTTACAACTGGGGTGAATACATTTCCGATGGCTCCGAGGGCTGTCTTGACTCGAATCAGGCATTTGAGAAATGGTACTATGAAACCTACGGCGTAAAGGTCAACGTCAATTATTCAACCTTTTCGAGTAACGAATCCCTTTATGCGAAGTTAAGCTCAGGCTCGGTCAGCTATGACGTAATCGTTCCGTCTGACTATATGATAGAACGTCTTATTGACGAGGGGCTTTTGGCAGAGCTTAATTATGATAACATTCCGCACGCGGCAGAGAATCTTCTTCCCGAATTTTTCGGCGAGACCTCTGTTCATTCCGATTATGACCCGGGAAATAAATATTCGGTTCCGTATATGTACGGTATGATCGGTGTTATTTACAATACGACGGTTGTCCCCGAGGATGAGCCGAATCTCGGAAGCTGGCAGCTTATGTGGGATGAAAAGTACAAGGGTGATATTCTTCAGTTCAATAATTCGCGTGACGCTTTCGGCTCGGCACAGTATTTTCTCGGTCTTGATGTCAACTCCGACAGCGAGGCTGACTGGCGTGCGGCACTTGAAAAGCTGAAGGAACAGAAGCCTATACTCCAGGGTTATGTTATGGACGAGATCTATAACAAGATGGAGAACGGTTCTGCGGCAATTGCGGCTTACTATGCAGGAGATTATCTTGCGATGTATGAGAACAATTCCGACCTCGAGTTTTTCTATCCCGAGGAGGGAACTAATCTCTATGTGGACGCGATGTGCATTCCGAAATCTGCCAAGAACAAGGAAATAGCGGAGCGTTACATTGACTTTATGCTCACAGAAGAGCCTGCTGTTGCGAACGCTGAATATACTTATTATGCTTCACCGAACCGCGTTGTTGTTGAGAGTGAAGAATACATTGAGTATATGAGCGAGATCAAGGAAGACGCTTACGAAAAGATGTACGACACGGACAGCGTTACGACATCCACATACAGAAATCTCACCGGAGAAAAGCTGCTTCTCATCAATACGCTTTGGGAAGAGCTTAAATCTGACGTAACGGTCAGTGCGGCGATTTATGTGATGTGCGGCGTTATACTTGCGGTGCTTATTGCATGGGCGGTATTCTCTTATGTGAGAAAGGCTCGCAGAAGCAAATTTTATACAGGTAAATAAATAAAAGAGCACTTACATCGAAACGAATACGGTGTAAGTGCTGTTTTTTGCCGGCAAATTTTTTTTCAAATTAAAAACCGGGGAGTGCAATTTTAGAATGAAGTATTGACATTTCTGATTTATTTATGGTATAATTAATTTACGGATATGAATTATTTCTGTGTGTCCGCGTATAATGAAAATGGAAGATGATCTGATTATGACTATACGGTATTCAAAGGATGCCTTGAAGTTTTTATCCAAGCTTGAAAAAAATCGGTGACACGTATTCGTGAAGCTATCGGTGGACTTACGCTTGTTCCGCCTGTTGGTGATATTAAGCCGATGCAAGACTATAACGATGGAACAAAGCGACTCAGAGTTGGTTCATGGAGAATTATTTATCGAATAAATACCGATGGTGGAGTCGATATATTGTTTGTTATCGACATAGGAAATCGCGGTGACATATATAAATAAGGAGGTGCTTTAAATGTCCGGTATTACAATGGAAGCTGCTCGTCTAATGGATGCTCTGCCCGAGGCTGACAAGAAATTTGCATACGAGTTTATTAAAAAGCTTGTTCTTGCGTGGGATCCTGACTTCACAAAAGTAACCTCAGAAGAAGCGAACTGCATCAAGGAAGCTGAGGAAAGCGGATTTATCGATGACAGTGAAGTTGATTGGGACAGCATCGGAACATAAAATTGAATAGTCAATCTCCCCGTCAGTGTGGCGGGGATTTTTTGTATAACAAAAAGCCCCAAGGAAAAACCTCGAGGCTTCTGGAGCTGGAAATGGGATTTGAACCCACGACCTATTGATTACGAATCAACAGGTCTAAATAGCCCCTTAAATACACCTTTTATTAGTCTTTACAACCTTTTTCTCGGTCGGCATTGACCGAATCGGTAATTGTTGAACGAAAATCTCGCCATTAGGTGCTATTGATTACGCTTTTATTGTATCATAAGATTATGAATATTTCAAGAGGGGTAAAAAATCAACAGACGGATGTACTCCGTCTGTTGAAGATGTGTCAAAACTCGTTGTATTTCTCCGCATACTCTTTTATGTTAAGAATAGAAACCTCGTCCCAATCAAGACTTGCTAATGTATCAGCATTAAAGGTGCTTCTTAAATATGCGGTCTGTACATTTCCATATTCTTCATAGAAAACAAACTTGACTGTCATATTGTAATCGTCTTTCATTCTATACAGTATGGTGTATTGAATTAAAAGAGCATCAGCAGGGTGAGGTTCTGTCAGTAAAAACTTAACTGTTGAATCATCGGCAGCGACATTTTCGACGTTTGCTTTGCCAACAACACTTTCGGCTAAATCTTGTAATGCTTGTCTTTTTTCTGCTACTCCACTAGTACCTGCGGTTATAAAACGCCATTCCGCTTCGGTAAGTCCAAGTTCATTATTGGGGTCATAGGTTTGATTGTCGGGTTCATAAGTTTGATTATTAGGTTCAACAACGGTGGAGGCTTCGTTTTGTAAATCGTTCTTTTCTTCGCTATTAGAACACCCTACCAAAAAGAACATCAATATAATAGCGCTCAATAAAGAGCAAAGTATTCTTTTCATATCTTTACTTGTACAACTCTCTTTCTATACAACATCCTTGATAAATCAATCAAATACACATATAGTATATCATAATTTTATGAACTTTTCAATAGCGATATTGGTTATATTTCGGGAGTAATCGACAGTAAAATATAACAAACAAATCCAAATGGAAAGAATATAGAAAGGCAGAAAAAAAGATGGTCGGAAAGAAAAACAGAGCGGAAAGGACGGTTTGACAATAAGGTTATAAGGCTTATTTGTCAAACTATACTTTCTACCAAAATGAGTATGAAGAAACGGCACGAAGTGTCGCTTCTTCATACGGAAATGGAAAAACGCTCTCATTCGAGCGTTTCACAAAATGGGGTTATACCCTTTGTCCTCGTCCCTATCGGGATAAAAAAGCGGTTATAGTCTTAACTATCAAAAAGCAAAGGGGGTGCGACTATGGGAAGAAAGAGCGGTAATATCACTATGCAGTTGAACAAACGCATTGACGATTTACTCCGTATCGGTGAGAAGAAAGTGAAAGATGACCCGACAAATAGCAATCGTGTCGAGGGTATTCACTCGATACAGACCGCATCAACATACCGAGCGGTAGCAAAACAACTTGGGGAATACCTCAAAGGGCAGGGCGTGAGGAACATTGGGGAGATTGACCGAACACACATAGCAGGGTTTATGTCCGAGCGAAAGGACTTGTCTGCTTTTACGCATAGCAAGGATTTGTCGGCTATCAACAAAATCCTTGATACACGCTATACAGTTCGAGAGTTCGGACTACCTCAACGCAGTTATCACGATGTGTCAAACAACAGAGGTCTTGCGGTAAGAGATACAAGCGGAGCAGAACGCAACCGAGAGGCACTTTCTTTTGTTCGTGCCTGCGGTATGCGTAGGGAGAGCATAGACCGAATAACACCGAACGATTTTTTGCGTGATAAAGACGGTCTGTGTATCGGGGTACATCTTGTTGAAAAGGGTGGCCGTGAGAGAATGGCGGTAATCATTGAGCAAGACAGAGAGCGTATAACCGAGATTGTCAGTAATGCCATAGCACAAAACGGAGAGCATCAGCCATTCTTGAAAGCACCCGACTCAAACGCCAATCCTCACTATGAACGCAGGGAGTATGCCGAGAGATTATACACAGACCTTATCAACGCAAAGGAGAGCGGTTTTGACTACTACGCCAATATGAGAGAGCATTTTATAGACGAGTACAACTTTGAGAGAGCCACACACGGCAGAGCTGAGATAATCAAGGGGGTTGAGCGTGATACCCTTGCGGAAGTCTCCCAAAATCTCGGACACAATAGAATTAGCGTTGTATATTACAGTTATTTGAACATAGCATAATTATATTTTGCTTGTTATTACATAGAATATAGTAAGCCCGAATGGGTAATACAAGTGGGCGGAAATAAAATGGTGAGGCTATCGAAATTACCCTTTCGGTAGCCTTATATTTTTGCTCGAACACCTATCCTCTTTATTTTTCCAAAAAAATATGAATAATGTATATGTAGCAAAGTAGCAAACACTATTTTCTCACATTATTTCAACTACTTTAAGGCTACATCGTGGCAGTTATCATTCCTGCCACGATGTAGCACAATGTAGCAAAACCATAAAAATACTAAAAATAAGGAGGACTCAATATGAGTAAAACTCGCACTATGAGAAGTGCTTTTATAAGAATCTCAGCCACAAATAACACAAAGGACGGCTTGGTGGAATACACCAAAGAGCAAATCAAGGCCATGGTGGAGGGGCTTTGCGACAGATATACAGACACCAAATATGCCTACATTTGCCACGACAAAGACCAAGCACCAGACGGAGCCGTCCCAACACACTTTCATATTTACTTTAAGTTCAAGACATCTATACACTTTCCCTATCTGAAAGAGGCTTTTCCCTATGGGGACATCGAAAATGCGAGGTCGGCTAATGCTTGTGTTCAATACCTCATACATAAGAACAATCCCGAAAAGGCACAGTATGGCAAAGACGAGGTAATCAGCAATTTTACACAAGAACAACTCGAATACCTTTTCTTGAACAACAAGAAATTGGAAAAACTCAACGAAGAATCCGAACTTGCTGACATTTTGGAAGGCATAGCCGAAAACGAAATCAGGCGTTTTAATATGTTTGACCATATCAGTGTAGAACTTTATAGCAAACACCGAGCGAAGATTGAAAACGCCTTTAAGTACCGAGACATTAAACTGCTGACTAACCCGAACAGAAACATTGATGTCATTTTCGTGACGGGAGCAGCAGGCAACGGCAAGACAACCTTTGCCAAATCGTTCGGGAATGGATATAACGGCATTTGCGTTTCCTCGTCATCGAATGACCCTTTACAAGACTACTGCGACCAAGATGTTCTTATCCTTGATGACTTGCGTGATGAAGATTTCAAGTTTCAAGACCTTTTGAAAATACTTGACCCTCACACCGCATCAAGTATGAAGAGCCGATACAACAATAAGGTGTTCGTTGGAAAACTCATCGTTATAACGAGTTATAAGACACTTAGAGATTGGTACGGCAAAGTCCCTCACGATGCTAAAAAGCAGTTATACCGAAGAATGTCACTTTATGTTCAAGTCGAAAAAGAGGAAATCGATATTTACACAATAGATGCTGACTTGACTAAAACTCTTATTGCCACACTCCCGAACGTAGTGCCTACGCTCATCAAAGAGCACGAAAAGGCAAAAAAGACAGATGAGTTTGTCAATGGGGCAATCAATCATTATTTCGACTCAATGAAAAACCTTGTGCCAGAGGAAGAAATCGAAAGAGGGCTGGCTGGTGTCAAGTATGGCTCGGACGGTTATGATAAAGAATTACCATTCTAATTAAGGGGGAAAATACGATGAGAAAGAATAAAAATGGCTTTAACAAATATGAATGTATGGTTATCAAGGTAATCTTGACGATTGCCCGACAGATAACCGACAACGAGGAAAGAAAGGATTTTATCAGCCGAGTAAGGCTATATGATAAAGAGGGAAACGAAATGCCCTTGTTCCTCAAACAGTTGGAGAGGAATTGACTAATGGCGTTCTGCTATCACACAGAACGCCATTTTCTTTTACATATTGGGAAAGAGGTGGAAACACTCTAAAACATCGTTCGGGGTCATATCCAAAATCAAGGCTAACGCCATAATCTCACTTGCGGTGAAGTCCGACTTGCCCGACATTTTACGGCGGAGCGTCGCATCTGTGATGACACGCCCCAAGAGATTGTTGAAAATCATAAGTATATCGCTATTGGTTAGACCGAGTTCCTTTTTGCGATTCTCCAAAAAGTCTTTGTCGGCAGCGTTATAAACGCTATCCCGACAAGTTGCGGATTGAGAATACACAAGGCTTTTGTTTTTCTCTCGGAATTGCTCGGCTGTTTTCGGGGAGCAAAGAGCGTTCAATCGTTCTCTGTTCTCTTGTATCTTGGTCTTATCCATTGTTTATGCTCCTTTTCTTATGTTGCCACGCAGGGGGCGAGGTGTTTGGATTTGGGTTACGAAGTTGAGTTTTTCGGCACTTTCTTGAAGCATACCCATATCTTCGTTTATATATCGTCTTAACACACGGACATCACTAATCACCATAAGTTTTCTTGTTTTCTCGGTATCTTCAAGAGTGCCGTATGTTTTGGTTGCGAATGTTCGTCTAAACTCATGACACGCTCTCGGCTTGACTCCTGCCACATTACAGAGTTCATACATATTTTTTGAAACTGTGTCGGGGTGTAGCATATTCCCCTCAACATTGGGGAAAAGGTACTCATAGCCTTCCTCTTTCAGCCGTGTCATTTTCAAATATCTTCTCAAAGCGACTTTCAAATCGGAGTTGAGGGGGATTTGCTGAATCTTGAACACATTGTTTCTCTTGATGTGTCGGAGAATCAAGATGTTTTCCTCAAACCGCACATCTTCAATCAGCATATTGACAAGTGTGCCTCGTCTTATGCCAGTGAGCAAAAATGTAATCATCATATAATAGTCCCTTACCTCGCTGAATGTTTTAGAGGTTTTGTATCGGCAATTCAAGAGTTGCTTTATTTCTTCATCGGAATACACCGTAACCTCGTCTTTAGCAGGGGCTTGAAAGAGTTTGATTTTGAAAGGGACAAGGTTTTCTTCCTCAAACAGATAGGAAGTAAAGGCTTTTAATGTCCTCAAATAAGTGTTGCGTGTTTCAACGGCTATCTCCATATCCAAAAGATGAAGTTTGTATTTTTCAACGAGGTCTTTGTCTATCTCGGAAATATCTGTATAGGCTTTATCGTCACAGAACTTCAAGAAGTCCTTAATTGAGCCTTTGTAGGAACGAATGGTAGCATCTCTGCGACCCTCGGCAATCTTTGATGTAATAAAACTATCGAAAGCGTTTATAATCGAAACGCCACTTTTTTCTATGTTCTTAATTTTTCTCTTCATAACAATTTAATCTCCTTTATCAAAATATCTATAATCAGCATCACCTCTGCGCAGAGATTATTTTTTTGCTTGTACTCGTATTCTAACATATTTTTTCGCAAAAGTCAAGAGTGAGCGGTCAAAAATTACCGATTATTTTTGATAGCACAAGATAATTACGGAATTGTGGGCAAATCATATTATACTAAAAACAGAATTGAGTTTATTTAGTATAATATGCGTTTTCCCAGCATCAGCAAATTGTTAGAAAAAATACTCGAAAATATTTTTTCTCGTCTTGCTGAAAATCAAAAAATTACAGACCTATTGATTACACAAAAAACAAACCCCTTTCCGTGATTGTAAAAACCACGAAAAGAGGCTTGTTATAAGGGTTTGGAGCTGGTGGAGGGATTTGAACCCTCGGCCTATTGATTACGAATCAATTGCGCTACCCCTGCGCCACACCAGCATTGCTATTTAGTTGTAAAACTCGTAATACAATTACGAATCAATTGCGCTACCACTGCGCCATTCCAGCTTATTTTAATTTTACTGTTGCAATTGCGTCAAAAATGTGATACAATATAGACAACACTAATATTATACCCGATTTGACTTCATTTGTCAATAGCCGTATACGAAAAAAATAAAGTTTTTCACGGCAGTCGGGGCTTGGAGAATATATGAGACTTACAGATTTATCGACCATCCGTGAGATTATGTCGCGTCACGGTGTTTCTTTCCAGAAAAAATTCGGACAAAACTTTCTTATAAATCCGCAGGTGCCTGTTAAGATCGCGGACGCCGCTTGTGTTCGTCCCGATGATATGCCGCTTGGTATACTTGAGATCGGTCCCGGTATCGGTACGCTTACACGTGAGCTTGCCGAGCGTGCTGACAAGGTTATTGCGCTTGAAATTGACACCGCGCTCATACCGATTCTTGACGAAACGCTTGCCGATTGCCCTAATACATCCGTCATCAATCAGGATGTTATGAAAACCGATCTTGATGCGCTTATTGAGAGTGAATTTCTCTCGCAGAGTATGCGTGTATCGGTCGCGGCAAATTTGCCTTATTACATCACGACGCCGATACTCATGAAGCTCGTTGAATCGAAGCTCCCGTTTGAAACGATAACTGTAATGATACAAAAAGAGGTTGCACAGCGTTTGACCGCGCCTGCAGGGGACAGCGAGTACGGTGCGATTACGGCATCCCTTGCATACTACGGCAAAACCGAGCGACTTTTCACAGTGCCGGCAGGTTGCTTTTTGCCTGCGCCAAAAGTGGATTCGGCGGTTATTCGTATAACGCTTCATAAAGAGCCGCCGGTCAGTGTCATTGACGAAGCGACGTTATTCAAAACGATACGCGGCGCATTTGCACAGAGAAGAAAAACGCTCTCGAACTCGCTTTCCACCGAGTTTTCGCATCTCGGACGAGAGGGAATTGCCGCGGCGATTGCGGAGACAGGACTTGACGCTTCGATACGCGGTGAGCGTTTGACGCTTGAGGATTTTGCTCGGCTCGCGGATGCGCTTTATAGGATGGGAAATGATTAAAAGTTTTACGTGCCGTATTCACTGCGGTGCGTAATTTTTTTATGCAAAGAAAGTTAAAATATTAACAATCTGTAAAAAATAAAAATAAATTTCAAAAAACACTTGCAATTGACGGATATATAATGTATAATATATAATGCGGAGGAATGGTATTCTCTCCCAAAAAACGAACAAAAAACATAATTTTTACATAAGGAGAACCAAAATGGCACTTACTACCAATAAGTACGTTAACGAGTGGATCGACGAGATGGCTGCGATGACAAAGCCCGATAAGATCGTTCTTATCGACGGCTCACAGGAGCAGATTGATGCTCTTCGTGATGAGGCTTGCTCAACCGGCGAGATCATCAAATTAAACCAGGAACTTCTTCCCGACTGCTATCTTCACAGAACTGCTATAAACGACGTTGCACGTGTTGAGGGCAGAACATTCATCTGTACCTCCAAGAAAGAGGACGCAGGCAACATCAACAACTGGATGGATCCTAAGGAATGCTATGCAAAGCTCACCAAGCTTTACACAGGCGCGATGAAGGGCAGAACCATGTACGTTATTCCGTACTCGATGTCTGCTGTTGGCTCTCCATTCGCAAAGTACGGTATCGAGCTTACCGACTCCATCTACGTTGTACTTAACATGGTTATCATGACTCGCGTAGGTCTTGATGTTCTCAAGGCTCTCGGCGACGATGCAGGCTTCATCAAGGGACTTCACGCAAAGGCTGACCTCGATGAAGAAAACCGTTACATTGTACATTTCCCCGAGGATAACACAATCTGGTCTGTTAACTCCGGTTACGGCGGAAACGTTCTTCTCGGAAAGAAGTGCTTTGCGCTTCGTATCGCTTCCTACCTCGGACGCAAAGAGGGCTGGATGGCAGAGCATATGCTCATCCTCGGAATTGAAGCTCCGAATGGCGAAGTTAAGTACGTAACAGGCGCATTCCCGTCTGCTTGCGGAAAGACCAATCTCGCAATGCTTATTCCGCCGGAAATTTACAAGAAGAAGGGTTACAAGGCATGGTGCGTCGGCGACGATATCGCTTGGCTTCGTGTTGGCGATGACGGCAGACTTTGGGCTGTTAACCCCGAGAATGGTTTCTTCGGTGTTGCTCCCGGTACAAACGAGCAGTCCAACCCCAACGCTCTCCACACCTGCATGAAGAACACCATCTTCACAAACGTAGTTCACAATCTCGACAACGACACCGTTTGGTGGGAAGGGCTTGACAAGAATCCTCCTGCAAACGCTATCGACTGGAAGGGCAACAAGTGGGATTACACCAAGTACGACAAGAAGGATAAGTCCACTTGCGGTGCTCATCCGAACTCACGTTTCACCGCTTCTGCGGCTAACTGCCCCTGCCTCTCCTCCGAGTTCAACAATCCGGCAGGCGTTCCGATCTCCGCTATCATCTTTGGTGGCAGACGTGCAAAGACAGCTCCGCTGGTATATCAGGCAAGAAGCTGGCAGCACGGTGTATTCGTTGGCTCGATCATGGCTTCCGAAACTACCGCTGCGGCTACCGGTGCAGTTGGCGTTGTAAGACGTGACCCGATGGCAATGCGTCCTTTCACCGGTTACGATATGGGTGACTACTTCGGTCACTGG
Organism: uncultured Lachnospiraceae bacterium; assembly: GCA_964430755.1. Classification (GTDB taxonomy): domain Bacteria; phylum Bacillota; class Clostridia; order Oscillospirales; family CAG-272; genus Flemingiibacterium. The sequence continues at coordinate 63,954 of CAYSFT010000002.1, forward strand.
CTTGCAATGGGCAAGAAGATTTCCAATCCTCCGATGATCTTCAACGTAAACTGGTTCAGAACCGACGACGAAGGTCACTTCATCTGGCCGGGATTTGGCGACAATATGCGCGTTGTAATGTGGATCCTCGCTCGCTGTGCAGGTGAGGTTGACGCAGTTGAGACACCTATCGGATTTGTTCCGAAGGCAGAGGATATTGAGATCGACGGTCTCGACATCACTGTTGACACTGTACGCGACCTGCTCGACGTTGATGCGGCACTCTGGAAAGAGGAGATTGCAGGTATCGACGAATTCTACAAGCAGATCGGCGACCGCGTTCCGAAGGAGCTTTACGACGAGCTCGACGCTCTCAAAGCAAGACTTGGCTAATTAATATTATGAGCATCTGATTTTTATGTCAGGTGCTCGTTTTTATTATAAAAGAAAAATCCTCACCATTACAGTGAGGATTAAATGTTTCTTTTGGGATTGTCGGTTAGTCCGAGGAGATAATCGGTGGAAACGCCGTAATAATCTGCAATTTTAACTAATATTTCGATCGGCAGTGCATGAACACCCGTTTCATACTGTGAATAAGTATTTTGACTTATATGCAGATATTTGGCTAAATCCTTTTGCTTTAAATCTGCATCTTCACGTAAATCTCTTATACGTAATCGCATTTCATCACCCTAAAATATTATACATTATCTCGAAGTGAGATATTGACATTTATCTTGAAACAAGATATAATGTAATTGTACACATAATTTTAGGAGGAAATGCAGCAATGGAAAAAAGTCTTCAGGAAAGGGTAGAGCTTTTAATGAAAGCACGGGATAAAGCGGATTCACTTATTGGTGCAATAATACTTCATCGGATAAATAATAATATGAGCCGCGAGGATTTAGCGCATGAAAGTGGAGTTGAGTTGTCAATTATTGAAAAAATGGAGGATATAGGTATATGTCCGAATTTGTACGCCATAATAATGATTTTGCGTGCCTTAAAATTATCATTGACATTTACTGAGTTTAAATACGATATCAGTGATTTATAATTGGTAGATATAGTAATTTGAGTTTATGTGAAGTTAGCGGTTTGATTATCTATGCGGCTCATGCTCTCATCCGTCACACTTCCGGCGTGCCACCTTCCCCCAAGGGAAGGCTTTGGAGTTGATTTGAATATATGAAACAGAAAATGAAAACTTTTTTAAATTCAATCAAAATTTCGTTTTGCGGCATAAAGTTACCAAAAGGCTTCCCCTGGGGGAAGCTGTCGAGCTTTGCGAGACTGATGAGGGCAATTTTCGAAGTGCGGTGCTTCGAACTTCGCGTAAATTCGAGGGATGCGACACCAGCTGGCGCAGGTTTCTCACCCCTCGAGCTCCCCGTCTTCCTTGCCTGTGCTCGATTCGCGCTCAACTCCGCCTAACGGCTCCGGATTCGCTTCGTTAGCTGTAACCGTTTCTCCGCCGCCAGCTTCGTCGGCGGCTCAAATGCACCTTTTTTCGTTTTGTTCCAAACGCCGCCTCAGCGGCTGAAGTTAGTTGGTGGCTCCGACTAAAAAAAGCCTTCTCCGGTGGGAGAAGGTGTCGCCGATAGGCGACGGATGAGGCGTCAACAAGCGGATTTGACTACACAAAAAAGGACGTCTGAAAAACGTCCTCATTTTTTATCTAAAATCAAACCGTTCCCCAAGAATCTCTGGCACGATACTTCCTGCAAACATCTCGGCAAGCTTGTCTGAAAACTCCGTATATTTCGTTTCCTTTATCGCAAGACGGAGCGTCACATTGCCGCCGAAGTCGCTTGCGTCCACGATTATGCCGTATTTGTCAAATTCATAGCTTATCTTCTGATATGCCGAATAATCGCAGACGATACGGAACTCGGTGTAATTTTCGTATGTCACGATGTGTGCCGCATCGAGCGCGATCTTTGCACCGTTGGCATATGCGCGCACAAGTCCACCTGCACCGAGCAAAATACCGCCGAAATAGCGTGTGACAACGACACAGCAATCGTCAGCACCGCTTTTTTTGATCACGTCAAGTATCGGAACGCCTGCTGTACCTTGCGGTTCACCGTCGTCGCTGTAACGTGCGATACCGCCACCGTTCAGCTGATATGCGTAGCAATTGTGCGTTGCATCAGAGTGCTTTTTGCGTATCTTTGCGATAAATTCAGTTGCTTCCGCTTCGGTTTTTACAGGGCAGGCGTAACCGATGAACACCGATTTTTTCTCGGTGAATTCCGCGGATGCTTCACGCTCAAGTGTTGTATATGTGCGAGGGGCATCAGCCACAGGTGTATCAATATTCTTCGTCTTCTTCGCCATCACATTCACCGTCTTTTTTTACTCTGTATCGGTCGTATTGTCCGCGTGTTTTTGCGTCAACCGTTGCACGAACAGTAACAACTTCACTTCCGTAGTCGATATCAATAATCTCCGCCGAGGCATACAGTCGGTTTACGACGCCTGCGTCTGCGTTCGGGATGATGAAGGTCTCATCAGTTTTACCGTTCTGTACCATCGCTTCGAGCTTGTTTATCAGCTCGTCAAGTCCTTCGCCCGTCAGTGCTGACACTGCAACCGAGTTTTTGTCGGGATCGAGCGCCAAGTGACCGAAACCAAACTCTGCCTGATCGCATTTGTTGTAAACGTACAGTGTTGGTTTATCTTTGGTATATTCGGACTTTTCCATGAGCTCGGACAGAAGTTTTTCTGTTACCTCAAGCTGGTTCATTGCTTCGGGATCGGATGCGTCGATTATGATCATGATTATATCTGCCCAGACTGCTTCATCAAGCGTCGATTTGAATGCCTTTATGAGATGATGCGGCAGGTTGCGGATGAAGCCGACGGTATCCGTGAGCAGGATGTCGACGCCGCAGGGAAGTGTGAATTTTCTTGTTGTGGTGTCGAGCGTTGCGAAAAGCTTATCTTCTGCGAGGATGCCTGCGTCGGTGAGCTTGTTGAGAAGTGTTGATTTGCCTGCGTTTGTGTAGCCGACAATTGATACTTTAGTTATGCCGGAACGCTCTCGTGCTTTACGCTTTGTGAGTCTGCCGCGCTCAAGGTCGTCAAGCTCGGCGTTCAGCTGTTCCTCGCGACGCTTTAAGTGACGTCTGTCGATTTCGAGCTTGGATTCACCCGGACCGCGTGTACCGATACCGCCGCCGAGTCGGGAAAGCTCTGTACCTTTACCTGTAAGTCGCGGTGCGGTATATTTAAGCTGTGCAAGCTCAACCTGGAGCTTACCCTCGGCAGACGTTGCATGGAGAGCAAATATATCAAGTATAAGCATGGAACGGTCGAGAACACGCACGTCACAGTCGATGCCGTCCTCGATGTTGCGAATCTGCATTGGCGAGAGCTCGAGGTCGAAGATGACGAGCTTGATATCGTTTGCCTTGCAAAGGTCGGACAGCTCCACAAGCTTACCGCTTCCGATGCAGGTGCGATTATTCGGCGAGTCGAGCGACTGTATCATTTTCGCGAATACACTGCCGCCTGCTGTGTCGAGTAATCTTTCAAGCTCAGCAAGCGAGGTTTCACATTCGCCGTCCTTCATTTTATCTGTATTGACCGCGACAAGCACGGCTCTTTCGAAATCTTCCATGGTTTGTACCTCCGTATGGGTGTTTCAGAAAACGAAAAAGGGATATGAAGCCGCCAAAAAAAGACGCTTCATACCCCAAAAGAACGAAATAATTATTTCGCCTGTTCAAGACGCTTCTTGAACTTATCTACACGACCGCCTGCATCAACGAGCTTCTGCTTGCCGGTGAAGAACGGATGGCACTTAGAGCAAATTTCAACTCTCATGTCGCCCTTGGTAGAACGGGTTACAACGGTTTCGCCGCAAGCGCACTTAATTGTAACTTCCTTGTATTCGGGATGGATTCCTTCCTTCATGATAAACACCTCACATAAAATATTTGCATGGATTTTGCCATGCGGTTTTATATCATACACCATAGTATAACATATTTTTTCATAAATTGCAATAGGTTTTTGAAAAAAACTTGATTTTATTTGATTTTTATCTAATCCGAGTTGATGCTGCTGTAAGAATTGACATATGTTCTCGGTACGCGCGCGGAAATTCCGCTGATCAGCTCATACGAGATGGTTCCCATCATCTCGGCGAGTTTATCGGCACGTACACGTTCATCCGCACCGATGAGCGTTGCAATAGAGTCGATTTTGGCGCTCGGAATATCGGTAACGTCCACCATCAGCTGATCCATGCAGACACGGCCGAGGATCGGTGCGTATTTTTCATCAATAACAACGCCTGCCTTGTTTGAAAGCAGTCTCGGATAACCGTCTGCATATCCGATGGGAAGCGTTGCAACCCTTGTTTCACGGGTGGTCACGTAAGTGTGTCCATAGCTGATTCCCGTGCCTGCAGGGAGCGTTTTAATTGCAGTTATACGTGTTCTGACTGCCATTGCAGGCTTTAAGTGAAGTACACGCTTTGTTTCCGGCGACGGATAATAACCGTACAGACTGATTCCCTCGCGCACAAGGTCGTATTTATTGGTAAATTCGGATTCGGTCAGCGCCGCACTGTTGCAGAGGCTCATATGTGTTGGGCGAATACCGTGCTCGTCGAGTTTCTTTATAAAATCATCGAAAATTGCCGTTTGATTCAGTGCTGATGCTTTATCGTACTGATCGGCGCAGGCTAAGTGACTGAATATTCCGTCGATTTTTATATTTGCGAGTCTGCTGATTTCCTCGGCGAGCTTGATACCTTCTGCCGTTTTTTCGGGAGTTGTGCACTCGATTCCGATGCGTGACATTCCGGTATCGCATACGAGGAAGCAGGGAACGGTTACGCTGTGCAGGACTGCCGCCGCGGAAAGTGCACGTGCCGATTCGAGCTGAAATATACTCGGTATAACATTTTTATATCGCACCAATTCGCCGTAAAGCGAGGGATGTATTTCACTTAAAATGAGGATTTTTGATTTTATTCCCGATTCGATAAGTGTGATGGCTTCGGGTAAGGTTGCAACGGCAAAAAAATCGGCACTGCAGTATTTTTCAAGCTCTGCGGCAACTGTAACTGCGCCGTGACCGTATGCATTCGCCTTGACAACGGCGACCATTTTTGCACCGTGCGAGCTTGCATATGCGGCAGCAGAGTTATAATTCTGACGTATGGCGGCAAGGTCGATCTCCGCCCATGTGCGAGTCATTTTTATATCTATTCCCATTTTGGATTTCATGACTCCCTTCTTTGGTTTGAAATATTACAGCACAATGCTTTTTGCACCGTGCTGATTTTGATTATAATCTTTAATTTTGTTTTTTATTCGTCATCACCGAACAAATCTCGCCACTGTATCTCGGCAAACCTATACTGCGCCTCGGCTGTATAATGAATACCGTCGTGGAAAATACCGTGTGACGGCTTTTCGTCTGTATAAAATTCGGTTTTACTCATGTCGATGACCTTGCAGTTGTCGAAATATTCGGTGAATCCGTCGAAAATATCGCTCATTCTCTTGATGCGGCTTGCCTCAAAGCTTTCGGTAAGAGGGCGGTAAAGATACAGCGGTATGCCCTTGCCGAGCTTATCCGAGCCGAGGGCAGTGAAGAATCCCCAAAAGAGATTCTTGAAATTATCTTCGGCTTCGTTAAGTGCCTTTGATCCGGTGTGACATTCTTTTTCGTACTGATTCCAATGGAGTCCGATAACCTGAGGGTGTTTTCCACTTGCGATAAGATTTACTGTTGCAAGCGAGAGAATTTCCGTTGTGAGCGGATAAAGCGAAATGTCGCATTCGCCGAGTACTCCGGGCTTGATAATCGGTTCACGAAGCGGATACCACATATTTCCCGAGCGCGATTCATACTGCGCGATGCCCTGTGCGCCGATTGAGATCTGTATTACATAAAGATCGGGCAGGTCAGTGCCACCGTCGATTGCAGACTGCCACATTGCGGCGAAATAGTTTGCAAGGCAGCAGGTGTCGTCCTGGGTTTCGCCGAGGTTCATGCCGTCTGAAGTGAAGCCGCTCCAAGTGATGTCGTCAAGACCGTATGCCTGATTGTATTCGCGGTTAAGACCGTGGACGTTTTTAAGCGGCGTATGTATAAGCTGTTCTTCCGGCAGGTGGGTGCCGTGTGCGTGTGCGTTGGATTGACCGAGTACGACAAGGATCGGTGCATCGTTTTTTTCAAATACCATTATTTCTTCTCCGCGTCGTTCTGACGGATCTCAACACGGCGTATCTTGCCGCTTGTAGTTTTCGGAAGCTCGTCAACAAACTCGACAACACGAGGATACTTGTAAGGCGCAGTTGTCACTTTAACGTGAGTCTGAAGCTCCTTCTTAAGTTCGTCTCCGGCTTTATCTTTCCAGCCCTTTGCGAGTACGATAGTTGCCTTAACGACCTGACCGCGTACGGGATCGGGTACGGCTGTAACCGCACATTCAAGTACGGCAGGATGTGTCATAAGTGCGCTCTCAACCTCGAACGGGCCGATACGGTAACCCGAGCACTTGATAACGTCATCGTTTCTGCCCTCGAACCAGAAGTAACCGTCCGAGTCGCGCCATGCCATGTCACCGGTGTTGTAAACGCCGTTTTTCCAGGAGCGTGCCATAGCTTCTGGAGCGTTGTAATATTCCATGAAAAGTCCCGTCGGATGGTCGCCTGCGTTCTTTATAACGATTGAACCGACGATACCGTCCTCGCAGGAGTTGCCGTCCTCGTCAACGATGTCGATGTCATATATCGGCGCAGGTTTTCCTGTGGAGCCGACCTTGATCTCGTCCCAGCCGTAGTTTGCGAGAATGACTGTCGTTTCTGTCTGACCGAAGCCCTCGTAAATGGTGTGTCCCGTTGCTTCCTTGAAGCGTTTTACGACTTCGGGGTTGAGAGGCTCACCTGCTGTACCGCAGTGATGGAGAGTTGAGAAGTCACAGCCCGACAGATCCTCTTTGATGAGGAAGCGGTAGATTGTGGGCGGTGCACAGAATGTGGTCAGCTTTAAGTGGTCAATTGCCGCAAGCAGCTTTGCAGGGACGAATTTGTCTGTGTCATATGCGACGTTTACAGCTCCGCAGATCCACTGACCGTAAATCTTACCCCATGCAAATTTTGCCCAGCCTGAATCGGAAACGGTGAGGTGTCTGCCCTCGTCCTCAACCTTCTGCCAATAATGCGCGGTCGTGATGTGACCGAGAGGGTAGAGGAAGTTATGAGTTAACATCTTGGGCATACCCGATGTACCCGATGTGAAGTACATGAGCATGGTGTCGAGATTCTTTGTTGCCGCGTCACCTGTGGGACGTGTCCATACGGCAGAGGCTTCACTTGTAATCTTTCTCATATCGAGAAATTCATCGCCAAAGCGTTCGCTGATGCCGTCGCCGACAAGTCCGACATGACGGAGAGTTGTACATTTTTCGCGACAGTTGCGGATATGCGAGATAATAACGTCATCCTCTGCGGCGATAAGCATACGCACCTCTGCGGCCTCACAGCGGTAAACGATATCCTTTTCTGTGAGCTGGAAGGATGCGGGAATTGCAACAGCTCCCATTTTGCAGAGTGCGACAAGAGTGAACCAGACCTCGGGACGCTGCTTTAAGATGAGCATTACACGCTCGCCCTTTTTGATACCGAGCGCGGTGAGTACGTTTGCGATACGGTCTGACTGCTCTTTAATGTCACCGAATGTGAAATGCTTTTCCTCACCGTCATCGTTGAGCCAGATGAGCGCAGGCTTCGAGGGTTCAAGGCGAGCGTATTCGTCAACGATATCGTAACCGAAGTTAAAGCTTTCGGGAATGTTTAATTTATAGTTTTTCTTGAAATCCTCGTAGCTCTCGAAGTCGATGCGAGGCAGATATTTTGATAAGAAGTTCATTTTTTCGAATCCTTTTTATTATTTTCTTTTCATGTTTTCGTTGATGACAGTGAGGAATTTGGACACCGTTCCGATAGCACGCTGACTGTGCGGAATGGTCGGGTTAAAATAAATGGAATCGCCTGCGCGCAGTATATATTCATGACCTGCGAGCTGTACTGCAACGGTACCCTCAAGCACCATATTGAACTCCTGACCCGCGTGTGTAACGAGATCGGGAGTTTTGCTGTTCGGATCGAGAGTGACGATCATCGGCTCCATTTCACGGTCAATATAATTATATGCAAGCGATGAGAATTTATAGCCTGCATAGCGCTCAACCTCAAGACCGTTGCCCTGACGGACGAGGGTATAGTCAACCATACGCGGCTCGTCACCGAGTAGCAGTACGGTCGGGTCAACGCCGAGCTCTGTCGCTATTGCATAAAGCTTTCCGATTGGAATATCACATTCGGCGTTTTCATATGAATCGTACACCTCACGTGTAACACCGATCCTTTCGGCGACGGTATCCGCATCAATATCAAGTATATCACGAAGCTCACGTACCCTTGCGGCAATTTGTTCAACCTGTGGCAGCATAACTAATCTTCCTTTCAGAAATAAAAATAATTATCCATTATATTATACCACATAAGAGCGACAATTGCAAGTGGAATTTTACACAAATCGAGGGTGATTCGCCGCTTTAAATAGTTGACAGCAACAGAAAAATGATGTATAATACTAAATAATTATGTTAACCAGAGGTGAATATAGATGAAAACTTCAACGGAAATAGCATCATGCGCAAAGCTTATCGGAGAAGAACATACAATTGAGCTTGTTGCAAAATCCGGATTTGACGCATGGGATTTTTCAATGTTCGATATGGCACGCTATGATTGGAAAAACGAATGTGTTATTAAAAGCACACATCCGCTGGCAGGTCACGGTTATGCAGATTTTGCAAAGCGCCTTGCACAAGTGGGACGTGACAATGGTATTGAATGTAATCAGTCTCACGCGCCGTTCCCGGTATATTGTAAGGAGATACGGTCTTTCCTCAAAAGAGCAATTGAATGTACTGCGATTGCAGGAGGAAAAATATGCATAATTCATCCGGATAACAATAAATCACCCGAAGAAAATGCCGAAATGTATTTCGAACTTCTTCCTTTTGCGAAGGAGCACGGAGTTAAGATCGCCACTGAAAATATGTGGAATTGGTCCAACGAAAAAGGTGAGGCGACTTTTGCGGCCTGCATGACACCCGAGAGTTTTAATGCGCATCTTGATGCGGTGAATGACGAATCGTTCGTTGCCTGTCTTGATATAGGTCACGCAGAGATGCGCGGCACGGGAACAAGTGCAGTTGAATTGATTCACGTTCTCGGAAAACGTCTTGGCGCACTTCATATTCACGATAATGACAAGTGGCACGATTTACATCAGATCCCGCGTTCTATAGATATAGATTTTGACGCTGTTGTGAAGGCTCTCAAGGAAATCGGATATGATGGCTATTTTACTCTTGAAGCGGATCAGTATCTCTCAAAGTATACACCGGAAACAGTTCATATCGGAGTGAAGGAACTTGCCGATTCGGCACGGGAGCTGGCGGAGCTTTTTGAAAAGCTGTAATTCCACCCAACCGACGGTTGATATCTCCCCATTCAACCGTTAGTGTGTGGATTTTGTCTGCGAAATCGTGTAGAATGTAAGCGAAAGGAGGACGTCAGGTGGATCAGATCAAAATAGGAAAATTCATCGCCGAGTGCAGAAAAAAGCAGGGGCTTACCCAAATGCAGCTCGCCGAAAAAATGAATGTTACAGACAGAGCCGTATCAAAATGGGAAACGGGAAAATCCATGCCCGATTCCTCGATAATGCTCGAGCTTTGCAGTGAGCTGAAAATTACTGTGAACGATTTACTATGTGGGGAGGTTGTTACAATGAATGATTACAACGAAAAATCGGAGCAAATGCTCCTTGAAATGGTGAAGCAAAAGGAACAGTCCGACAGACAATTGCTGTCGCTTGAGATCTTGATAGGAACATTTTCGGTTATTATACTTTTGGGCTCCTCGATGGTTGCCGCACTGTTTGAGATGGAAGATTGGCTGCGTGTGCTGATTGCTGTGTCGGGCTTTGTCATAGGCCTTATCGGAATTATGTTCGCTCTGCGAATCGAGCAGACGGCAGGCTACTATGAATGTGCGAAATGTCATCATAGATATGTTCCTACATTTATGAGTGTGTTGTGGGCGATGCACGGCGGCAGAACAAGATTTATGAAATGCCCGAAATGCGGCAAGATGTCATGGCAGAAAAAGAGAATCAGTAAAGAATAAAAAATGCCTTCCTCACCTTAAATGATGGGGAAGGCTTTGCTTCTTGATTGTTACAGCATCTCGCGCACACGAAGTGTAACGCCCACGCCGTCTGCTATGCTTTGACAGATATCAATGTCACTGTCGGGAATCGAGCCGCGTACGACTGACAGAATAACAGTCGGAACATAATCCTTGACACGTCCTGCGAAGTCGATCAGCGCATCAAACGATGCCTCACCGAACTCGGAGTGACATACATCCTGGTAGCTCTTTGCATTTGCACAGTTAAGGCTTATTGAAACCGTGTCGAAGCAACCGGCAAATTCGGGAGTGGTGTCGCGCTTGTTTATGAGGTCGGAGTGACCGTTTGTGTTGATGCGTATTTTTATGTTGTGTGCCGATTTGACCTTGCGGCAGACCCAGAGAATGTCGTCAAGACGCTCTGTCGGTTCACCGTAACCGCAGAATACCAGCTCGGGGTATGAGTTGAGGTCGCGCTTTTCTATATCTTCAAGAATTTCTTCGCGTGAAGGCTCACGGTCAAGCCAGAGGTCGCCGTAAAGCTCCTCGCCGTGTGAGCGGACGCAGAAATCACAGGAATTTGAACAGCGGTTTGTTGTGTTGACGTAGAGTGAGTCTCCGACAACGTATGTTATGGTCATGTTATAATCATGGCTTTCGTTTTACGAAAGCTTCCTTTCTATCCTTATTGGGGGCGGTTTGCGAAGCAAAATCTCGGTCTATGACCGAGATAGAACCACAAAAGGTAGTTTGAAATTTATTTTCAAACTTTTCTCCTTATACTTAACAAAAACGCCACCGAGAAGGCAGCGTTTTATGTATCTGAAATTATTCAGCCTTGGGAGCATCAACGGGGCAAGCACCTGCGCAAGCGCCGCATTCGATGCACTCATCTGCGTTGATCTCATACTTACCGTCTGCCTCAGCAATGCAGCTTACAGGGCATTCATCAGCACAAGCGCCGCAAGCGATGCAATCATCAGAAATCTTATATGCCATTTCAAATACACCTCCGTGTTATAAAATTTGCTTACGTACATATTGTATCACAAAATTTGAAAAATGCAAGGGGTTATACTAAAAGTTCATAGTATATTCATAAATGACGTAAAAATCACTCACTTTGAGCGGTTTCCTTGGATTTTACACCCTTTCCGCCGATAACCTTAACGTCATCACGGTGGTAAACCTTAGGCGTGATCATTTCAGCCTTTGTTCCGAAGCGTACACGAACAAGTCCGGCAAGCGGCTGAACCTCGATGACAGTACCTTCTCCGTCCGGAGTTTCAACGATCTGATCGACCTTGGGGGTCTTTTTTATTTCTTCCTGGTATGTGTCATGCTCATAGCGCAGACAGCACATGAGTCGTCCGCACGCACCGGAAATCTTCGCGGAGTTGAGCGAGAGATTCTGTTCCTTTGCCATCTTGATGGAAACCTGAACAAAATCCGAAAGGAACGTCTTGCAGCAGAACGGACGTCCGCAGACACCGATACCGCCGAGCAGCTTGGTTTCATCGCGTATACCGATCTGACGGAGCTCAATGCGTGTTCTGAATGCCGCAGCGAGATCCTTGACAAGCTCACGGAAATCGACACGTCCCTCGGCTGTGAAATAAAAGAGCAGCTTCGAGCCGTCAAAGGCAAGCTCAACGTCGATAAGCTTCATTCCGAGCTTATGCTCAAGCACCTTCTGCGCGCAAACCTCAAATGCTTCTTTTTCACGTGCGACATTTGCTTCGTGACGGGTTATATCCTCCTCGGTTGCACGGCGTACCACTGTGCGAAGCGGAAGCACGACCTCGCGCTCGGTTACGGTGCGGTTTACAATATCGCATATACCGAATTCGAGTCCGCGTGCGGTTTCAACGATAACTTTGTCGCCATATGCGAACTTCATGCCGTTCGGATTAAAATAATATATCTTTCCGCCGGATTTGAAGCGGATACCGACGATTTCATATTTTGCAAGCTCCACCTCGGGAGTCGGTTCGGGTGTATACTCGTATTCCTCGATACGCTTTGCATCAGCGGCAGTTATCGAATTGAGCTCGTCTCTTATTTCCTCGTCGATGCTTCCGGCGGTGGTGATGTACTCGCTGTATGCTGAGGCTTCGGACGCGGATTCTGAAGTCTGCTCGACTGCATTTGATTCAGCGCCCTGCGGCTTGCGGTCACGGGTATGCTTATGCGGATTTTTACCGCGGCGGTTCTCATTGCCCTCGCCGTTTGCGTTTGTGTTTTCCTTGATTGCTTCCTGCGTGCCGTTCTCGGCGTTTGCCGCAGCATTTGTGTTCTCACGGCGACGGTCACCTCTGCGGCGATGCGGACGGTGAGGACGGTTTTCATTATCGCGGTTCTGCTGTGCGCGATTATCCTGGCGGGGTGTGTTCAGCGTTACCTCTGTCTTCTGATTATCCGCCGGAGGAACATCGTAACGTCCCGGGCGAACTGTTATCGAATCGCCTGTGTTATTCTGTTCGGCAGACTGATTTGCCTGCGGACGGTTCGGTTTACGGCGATGATTATGCCAACGGTGTGGCTTTTTGCCGCCGTTTTCGCTGTTATTACCGTGCGCGTTCTTTTCGTTATTATCCATAACCTTTATGACCATAACCCCGTTTGGGGTTCCTTTCTTTCGTGGAAAATTATTTTACTCTTGTTGCCGCGGCTGCAGCGGCAGAGGTTCTGATCTGGGTGAGATTTATATTTGAGTTTCGCTCTAAACTATCATGGGCGCTCACGAATACGTCGAGCAGTGTCATCAGCTTTGAAAGGGCGAACCTATCGGCATTTTCGCGTGCCTTATCGGGAGTGATATAAAAAATCGGGGATGGGGATTTTGTGAGTTTCACGTTGATTAAGTCCCTGATTGCATCCGAGAGCAGGGAATAGATATCCTTGAGCTCGTCACGCTCTTTTGAGTTTACAAGCTTTGACGAATATTCAAAAAAAGCAAGCTCACTCGCCGAATCACGTCTGTTTGCAAGAAGCTCGATATAACGCTCCGCCTTTTTGTAAATTTTAAGACACTCGGCGGCACTTTGGGGATCGGTCAGCTGTATCGCTTTACCGAGACTTCCGTGCGCAAGTCTGACTGCGGCATAGAAGGCATCGGGATCATTTTTTGAGAGTTCCTTTGCGCTTTCGTTCGATTTCAGTGCTTCGATTATAACATCATCCGGCAGCGCTTCTACGCGGTATATCGGCGCACGGCTGCGTATAGTCGGAAGCAGGTCGTCGGCTCTCTCGCAGAGAAGCAGAAACATGACGTAAGGCGGCGGTTCTTCGAGGATTTTAAGCATTGCATTCTGCGCCTGCACGTTCATTGTGTCCGCTCTCGGGATGATGTAAAACTTTCTTGAAAGATCGTTCGGTGCGACTGCCGTGTCTTCACGGAGCCGACGGATGACATCAACGCTTATTTGTACGCGGTCTTTATCCGCTCCGACGGTTATAACATCCGGCGACTGTGCACGTAATATCTTATAGCAGTTTATACATTCCATGCAGGGACGGCTTGATTCACTGCACGATGCGGCGGCAGAGATCAGATTTGCGAGTGTACGCTTTCCGCAGCCCTCCCCGCCCTCGATGATGTAAGCGTGAGCAAGACGGTTTGCGTTGATATCACGCTTCAGTCTTTCAATGAGTCTTTCGTTCTTCAAAAAAGAATCAAACCCCGACATCTTACCGCCTCCATCCCTTACTGCGCATAATTATACAAATAACATTATATCAGATTTTTTTCTGCTTGTCAACCGAGGATATTTATTATTTTCGCCTTTCACTGAAAAACGTGATGAAAATTTGTCTTATTATAATGTAAGTCGTAAATTTTCTGAAAATATTGGCGAAAAAAGCGTTTCGGGGTTGATTTTTGGTGTTATACTATGATATAATATACTATGTATAAGTATCGACGTTAATCGACTGTTTTATTATCGCTTCCGCAAAGCGGCTCGAAAACGGGCGTGTATTTGTTAAACGCTTGTAAACATTTGCGATTTTTAATTTAACGGTGAAAAAACGGCGTATATTAATAGGCGTATATTAATATTTGTACAGAGATTTTTTAATAGGACGGTAAATTGTGAACGATAAAACAATAGCCGAAATCTTACGCGAACGTATGGAAAGCGCTTTCTCACCGTATGCTTTTCGTGAAGCGGATTCGCGCGGACGTGAGGTTCCACTGCCGCCATCTGAAGTGAGAAACGAATTTCAGCGTGACCGCGACAGAATCATCCATTCAAAAGCCTTTCGAAGGCTCATGCACAAAACGCAGGTCTTTTTAGCTCCCGAAATCGAGCATTACAGAACAAGACTGACTCACACGCTTGAGGTCACGCAGATTGCACGCACGATAACACGCGCACTCTCGTTAAACGAGGATCTCTGTGAAGCAGCGGCACTCGGTCACGATCTTGGTCACACTCCGTTTGGTCACATCGGCGAAAAGGCACTTCAGCGTTACTGTCTGCCCGAATTCACTCATTACGGTCAAAGTCTTCGCGTGGTTGAAAAGCTTGAGCGGCTTAACTTAACCTGGGAGGTTCGCGACGGTATAGTCAATCACCAGGGCGAGCATCTTGCGTCAACGCTTGAGGGACGCATTGTGAAATTTGCAGACCGTATCGCTTATATCAACCACGATATTGACGACGCGGTTCGCGCAGGTATACTTTCCGAGTCGGATATTCCCGAGAAGCTTCACAAAATCCTCGGCGCAAACCATTCGGCAAGGATCAACACGATGGTTATGAGCATCGTCCGTGCAAGCGACGGAAAGAATACGATCGCAATGGAAGCGGACATTAAAGCAGCGACGGATGAGCTTCGTGAATTTCTCTTTGAAAAGGTTTACTATAACGCTCACGTTCTTTCCGAGGAGGAGAGGGCAATGGGACTTATCGTGCGGCTTTTTGAATATTTCGTGAAGCACCCCGAGAAGATGCCGTCAAATTATCGCGTACTCTGCGAGGAAGAACCGATTGAGCGTATCGTTGCAGACTTCATTTCCGGTATGACAGACAGACACGCGATCAATGTTTACGAGGATTTGTTTATTCCAAGCACATGGAGCGGATTAACTTGAGAGGTGGATACATATGATATCACCCGAAATCGTTGAAGAAATAAAATATCGCTGTGACATTGAGGAAATTATATCCGGATATGTACCGCTGAAGCGTGCCGGCTCAAACCTCAACGGGCGCTGTCCGTTTCACAGTGAGCGTACACCTTCGTTCACGGTCTTTCCGTCAACACGAAGCTTTTATTGCTTTGGCTGCGGTGCCGGCGGCGATGTTGTGACGTTTATAATGAAACGCGAAAATCTTGACTATGTTTCGGCACTTGAGCTGCTTGCCGCACATGTTGGCGTTGAGATACCGCGTGACACACGTAATCGTGAGGAAGAGCGCGGCGTAAAGCGTGAGCGTGTGCTTGCGATGAACCGTGAAGCGGCGAGGTTTTTCCATAATTGTCTATATGATAAGACTGTCGGTTCTGCGGCACTTAAATATCTGACAGACCGCGGACTTTCAGGCTCGGTTATCAAGCATTTCGGTCTCGGATTTGCGCCCGATGGCTTTGGTATGCTGACCGATCATCTTACAAAGCTCGGTTACACGGCTGAAGAAATGTCAGCGGCGTTCCTATGCGGAATATCAAAAAAGACCGGCAGACCTTACGATTATTTTCGCAACAGAGTTATTTTTCCGATCATTGATGTTACGGGAAATGTCGTGGCGTTCGGCGGACGAGTTATGGACTCCTCGGAGCCGAAATATCTCAATACGTCAGATACGCCGGCATTCAAAAAGAGCCGTAACCTTTTTGCGCTCAATTATGCAAAAAGTAAGTGCGCCGACCGTTTGATACTTTGCGAAGGTTACATGGACGTTATCGCGCTTCATGCACACGGCTTTGAAAACTCCGTTGCAACGCTTGGTACGGCGATAACTCCCGATCAGGCACGTATCATGGCGAAATACACAAAGCAGGTCATAATCTCATACGATTCCGATGAAGCAGGTCAGCGTGCCGCAAACAAGGCGATGAAGCTTCTCGGAGAGGTCGGGCTTGATGTCAGAGTTCTGCGCATCAACGGTGCAAAGGATCCGGACGAATTTTTAAAGAAAAACGGTTCGACTGCGCATGAAAAATTCAAGCTTTTACTCGACAATAGCCGTGCGCAGTTTGAGTTCAAGCTTGATGGAGTGCTCTCGCGGCATGATGTTAACATTGTTGATGAGCGCATCAAGGCGGCGTCAGAGCTTTGTCGCATTATAAGTGAGGTTTATTCCGAGGCTGAGCGCGACGTATATATCGGCGTTGTGTCGGAAAAGCTCTCGATACCGCGTGACAGCTTGAAGAATGATGTCAAGCGTATGATGCAGAAAAACGACCGCGCACAGAAAAAGGAAGAATTCAGAGGTATCGTTAATAAAACAGCAGGCTTCGGTGACCGTGTCAATCCCGATATGATGAAAAGCACGGGTGCGGTCAACGCCGAGGAAAATATACTCGGTATACTGTTATTATTCCCGGAAAACCTTGCCGATGTTAAGCGAGGCAAGCTTGATTTGTCGGAGGACGATTTCTTCTCCGAGTTTGGCAAACGGGTTTTCAGCGAGTCATTAGTGCGGTGTGATGATACCGGCAAATTTGATATAACACTTCTTAATGAGGTTTTCAGCACCGATGAAATGGGACGGATCACCTCCATGGTTATACGGCGCAGACAGCTTACCGAAAACGGCGGCGAGCTGCTTCGTGATATGATCGTGCGGCTTAAGGAAGAAACAAAACGCCGTCTTGGTGAAGGCGATGAGCTTTCGCAGATTGCGGATATTCTTGCAAGTCAGCGTTCCAAGCTAAAAAAGAAACAGTAAATATCCATTAACAATATAATTTCAGGAAAGGGTAAAGTGGCATGGCAGATAAAACAAAGAAGTATGAAGCAGACGAAGAAATAGAAGAAACAGTGGAAACAGGCGAAACGGCGGAGGACGAAGCTCCCGAAAATGCCGAGAAAAAGTTCAACGTCGGTGATCTTATAGCCAAGGGTAAAAGCAAGGGCTCGCTGACATCAAGCGAGATTGTTGAAGCTCTCGGTGAGGTTGATTACGACATTGATCAGATTGACAAGCTTTATGAGGATCTCGAAAGTCACGGCATTGAAGTTAATTACCTCGACAGTCCCGATTTCGCGGATATCGAAACCGAGGTTGAGCAGTACGAATCCGCTGAGGAAATGGAAAAAATGCTTATGCAGGAGGGCCTTGCGATTGATGACCCTGTGCGTATGTATTTAAAGGAAATCGGTCAGGTTCCGCTGCTTGACAACGACCATGAGCTTGCGCTTGCCGAGAAGATGGCGAATGGCGACGAGGAGGCAAAGCAGGAGCTTGTTAAGGCTAATCTGCGACTTGTTGTTTCGATCGCAAAGCGTTACGTCGGAAAGGGTATGTTCTTCCTCGACCTTATCCAAGAGGGTAACCTCGGTCTTATGAAGGCGGTTGATAAGTTCGATTACAGAAAGGGTTACAAGTTCTCAACCTATGCAACATGGTGGATAAGACAGGCGATCACACGTGCAATTGCAGATCAGGCACGTACAATCCGCATCCCGGTTCACATGGTTGAAACGATACACAAGGTTTCGCGTTATTCGCGTCAGCTTCTCCAGGAAAACGGACGTGAAGCGTCTGCAGAGGAGATCGCGGAAAAGATGGGCACAAGCGCCGATAAGGTACGTGAGATCATGAAGATCGCGCAGGATCCTGTTTCGCTTGAAACTCCTATCGGTGAGGAGGAGGACAGTCACCTCGGCGATTTCATTCCCGATGACGATTCTCCCGCACCTGCTGAAGCGGCATCACAGACTATGCTTCGCGAGGAGCTTGACAAGGTGCTTCAGACACTGACGACACGTGAAGCTCACGTTCTTAAGCTGCGTTTCGGTCTTGTTGACGGACGCACACGCACGCTTGAGGAGGTTGGCAAGGAGTTTAACATCACAAGAGAGCGTATTCGTCAGATCGAGGCGAAGGCACTTCGTAAGCTTCGTCACCCCAGCCGTTCAAAGCGACTTAAGGATTATCTCGACTGATAATTCGGCATAAGTTACAAAAAAATGAATAAAACTTGTGAATGACAAACAAAACAATTTGTTAAAGTGACGAAAAATGTACCGCAAAATTGGTGGTATTTAACAATGATGTTTTACAAAACCGTTAAGAAATTTTGACGGGGTTTTACACTTGAAAAATAACCTGAAAAAAATTGCTTGACAGATTTCGAATAATGGTGTAAAATATTAAGAGTATATTTATATTTATCGGGAGGATAACAATGAAAAAAAGATTTGTAAGCTCGGCTCTTGCCATGCTTATGTTATTGTCAACTCTTATGACCGCGTCCTGCGGAAAAGAGGAGGATTCGAGTGATACACTGCAGATCGAGGGCGATGATGCCTCGGCGATGACTCTCTCCATTTGGGGTATAAAGGGTGAGGGCACAACAGATGAGGCTATTGCCGTCGTTGAAGAGGCAATGAACAAGATTACAAAGTCTCAGTTCAACACCGCCATTGACCTTAATCTTTATTTTGAAGACGAATATGACGCAAAGCTCGAAGAGCGTATGGATGAGATCCAGAAGATTTTAGACGAGGAAAAGCCCACCTCCGGCGGCAAGAAAAAAGAAGAATCCACAACTGCTGCCGATGAAAACGAGGAAACCACCGAGGAGGAAACCATCCTTGATGAAGACGGTTATCCTGTAACAAAGTATCCCGAGGTTGGCGAAAAGCAGCTCGATATCTTCCTTATCACCGACTATGAAATGCTCGAAAAGTATAATGAGAAAGAGGTTCTTTCCGTTCTCGATTCCGAGCTCAGCGGTGCATCGAAGCTCATCAAGTCTTATGTTCATCCGACATTTATTTCTGCGGGTGTTATAAAGGGTAAGACCGTTGCTATCCCCAATCAGCAGCTTGTTGGCGAATATACATATATGCTCGTTAATAAAGAGCTTGCAGACAAGTATTATTGGGATATCGACAATTTCACTATCCTTTCCGACACATATGATTTCATTCTCGACGTTAAGCGTGATGAACCCGATTATCAGCCCGTTGTCGGCGACCTTTCCTACATTAATCTGAACTATTACACTCTTGACGGTGAGCCCTCGATTATCGGAAGCATGGTTAGCGCGGATAAGGTTCACGGTTACAGCATTGAGCCGATGCTTCTTTTCCAGTCAACAAACTGGATGCGTTACACCAAGCTTTACGAAAAGCTTCGCGTTAACGAGTGCATCGGAAGCGAAACATTCACGGCAGAGGACAAGTTCGGCGTTGGCGTTATGAAGGGAACTTCTGCGGATGTTGCCGCATTTGAAGAAGAATATCACATTGTACCTCTCCAGGTTCCGCAGGGTACAACCGAGAACCTTTTTAACGGTATGTTCGCTGTCAGCACATACACAAAGGATCTCGCGCGTTCAATGGAAATTATCACATACCTCAATACCAGAAGCGATCTTCGCAATCTCTTCGGTTACGGTATTGAGGGCGAGCATTATGAGCTCGACGATGAGGGCAACCTTAAGGTTATAAGCGATGACTATAACATGAAGCTCGAATATACCGGTAACTGCTTTATAGCTCATGTTCCCGAGGGACAGCCTGCAAATTACTGGGATATCGCAAAGAGTCATAATGTTGAGCTTGTACTCTCGCCTTACTTCCAGTTTGAAATTGATCCCGAGCAGATCGATATGCAGTTGCATAATTATATAGCTAAGCTCAGTAAGGAATATTATGACGGTCTTGAGCTTTATACAACTGAAGAAGAAGTGCTTGACTACATTGATGATTTCTGGGAAAGAGCCGATGATGACGAAAAGGTTAACCTGTGGCTCAATCAGACTCCCGAAGCACTGAGCGAGGATGAAGAACCTCCCAAAACCCTTGGTGCATACTATATGGCATGGGACGCTGTAAACTAATTAAATAATAAATGGGAGGTATCGAAAATGATATCTCCCGATTTTTATATTTTTGGAGGAAAAAATGAGCTTTGATTTCAGAATGCCGACAGAAATAATCTCCGGCGAAAACACTGTGAAAAACAATGCCGAAAGATTTGCACTCGGCAAAAAATGCCTTATCATTACAGGTAAAAATTCCGCTAAAGCCTCGGGTGCGCTTGATGATGTAACGGCTGTGCTTGAGTCGCTTGGAATCGGATATACGCAGTATGATAAAATAATGGAAAATCCGCTTGTTTCGGTTTGCTATGAGGGTGGAAAACTTGCGCGTGAATACGGTGCTGAGTTTATAGTTGCGATTGGCGGAGGTTCGCCTCTTGATGCAGCAAAATCTATCGCGGCATATGCGGCAAATCCCGATCTTTCACCGCTTGATATTTACACGGCAAGTCTTAAACCGTCACTGCCGATCATCGCTATTCCGACCACAGCGGGAACGGGCAGCGAGGTTAACTACTATTCGGTTATGACGCTCGACGGAAAGAACGTGAAAAAGACCTTCAAGAGTCCGTATTCTTATCCGAAATATGCAATTCTCGATCCCAAATACACCGAATCGCTCGGACTTAATTACACTGTTTCAACCGCGCTCGATGCATTTTGTCACTGCGTTGAATCTTATCTTTCGCCAAGAGCGACGGAAATTTCGCGTATGTTTGCAGTGATGGGCGCACGCAAGCTCTATGCTGCACTTGCTAAGATGGCAGATATTACGGATGGTGATGGTGTGCTTGAAAAATTAAAGCCGTATCGCTATGAGTTGTTGACGGGTTCTTGCGCCGGCGGAATTGCCATCAACACCGCAGGTACAGGCTCTAACCATCCGCTCGGTTACAATCTGACGCTTTACAAAGGCGTTCCTCACGGACGTGCGTGCGGTGCTTTTATGAAGGAATATTTTGAATATAATTCGCGTGTCGCCAAGGGAAAACAGCTTATCGAAGATTTTTGCCGTGAGCTTGGTGATGAACCGTCAACGGTAGCGGCGAATATCAAAAAGTGGTCGGCGGTCGATGTGAAGCTCACCGACGAGGAAATTGAGCTGTATCTCAACAATGTTTCCGGCGCGGGAAATTATGCAAACAGTCCGTATGTCATAAACCGCGATGAGATGAAAGAAATTTATGTCAAACTGTTTTCATGAGAATGCGGCAGAGTGTTTCGGAAATCTGAAGGGGAGAGCTGATATTTCTCTTTGAAGCTCGAATAGAAAGCAGAATATGAGGCGAAACCGCATTCTTTACTTATATTAATTACAGTTTCATTTGAATATTTTAAGAGATACACTGCTTTTTTGAGTCGTGTATCTTTTAAATTTTCCGAGAAGGACATACCGTAAAGCTTGTGCATAATCCGATCGAGCTGACGCCTTGAGATGTTTAAGCTATCGGCACATTCGGCGGCTGTCATTTCGGCGCGCGAATAATTATTGTTGAAGAATCTTTCGATTTTCAAATAATCTTTGCCGTTAAGGAGCGGCTCCTCTGACGGGAAAAACATGGTAGCTTCTTTGCCGAGAAGACGGAAAATCTCTGTAAAAAGCAGTGCGGAATAGCTTTGTATTGCGGTTATGTACCCAAGCTTACGACTGTCAATCTCATTTGAAACAGCGCTAAGAAATGTTAAAATACTGCCGCTTTCATCGTGTAGCTTACGGGGAGATGAGAATAACCTTTTTGCGGCGTTATATGCGGTTGTTTCCTGCTTTTTTCCTGCGTTTGGCGGTTCAAGTGAGAAGCGGAGTCCTGCGATAACATTGCCGTTCGGAGTATTATCGTTATCCGTTTGAATATGGTGATATGTCTTTGACGGTATAAAAATAAAATCGCCTGCCTCAAGTGAAATTTTACTGTTTTCAAATTCCGCACACGATCTGCCGCGCACAACATAGCGTAGTTCGCAGTCGTGATGATTGTGCGGAGTGACAATTTCGAATGACTTGTCATCGGTAAGACTTTCGTGTATGAAAAAACGCATATTCAGATGACCGACCTTTACCGCGTATTTTAGGGCGATCGGAGATTTACTTAACATATATATCACCTCATTTTTATTATACTATATCCTTAATGTGAAGTCAAGGAAAATCATGTTGATTTTAGACATATTTTTGAAAATGTGTCCATATACAGCATTGCCAAATCCGATATAATATGCTATAATTTAGTCAACAAAATAATTCCCGGAGGTATATATTATGTGGAAAATCAAAGTAGCAACAGAGGGTGTCAATGAAAAGGAATCTACCACTCTTTGCTTTGCCGGACAGGAGCTCAAAAAGTATCTGGCTCAGGCAACGGACGAGATGATCATTCTCGGTGACGGCAAGGCAGAGGAGGATGGAGTAATTCTCATCGGAATCGGACTTCGTGATGATCTTGCCGAGGTTGAAGATCCGTCAAGGGACGATGCGATTCTCATTGACATCAAGAACCGTACCGGCGTTATCACCGGCGTTAACGCAAGAAGTGTGCTCATCGCCGTTTACCGCTATCTGACCGAGCTTGGATATATTTTCATCCGTCCCGGCAAGAACGGCGAAAAGGCTCCGAAGTTTATTCCCGAAAGAGATGTACTTGTTAACGAAAAGCCGTCATACCGTCATCGCTCTGTCTGCATTGAAGGAAGCGTTATGTATGATTCGATTGAGGCGATGATCGACTGGCTGCCGAAAGTCGGCATGAACGGATATTATACGCAGTTCTTCACACCGCTGATATTCTTCCAGCGTTGGTATGCACACAAGGGATATGAGTTCTCAAACCGTTACCTCAAGGGTGAACCGCTTACACCCGAGGATGTTAACGGTATGGTGCGTATGCTTGAGCGCGAGATCGAAAAGCGCAGTCTCATTTACTATAAAGTCGGACACGGCTGGACCTGCGAGCCTTTCGGCACGACCTCATACGGTTGGGAGCCTGTTGCACCCGAATCTATACCTGCGGGAATAGAGAAGTATTTTGCGCTCATCAACGGAGAACGTAAAATTCTGACAGAGGGCAGATATGCGTATGTTCCGATGGTAATTCAGCTTTGCTACGGAAATCCCGAGGTGCGTCAGACGATAGTTGATTATTTCGTTGATTACTGCAAAAAGAATCCGACCATAGACTATGTGACATTTGCCTTCGCTGACGGAAGCAATGCAATGTGTGAATGTGAGCTTTGCCGTGACACACTCCCGTCGGATTTCCTCATAATGATAATGAATGAAATAAGTGCCCGTCTTGAAGCAGAGGGAATCCCCACAAAGATTTCGTTCTTTATGTATTCGGACACGCTTTGGCCGCCTAAGACACATACGTTTGAATACGAGGACCGTGCCTGCGTTTTCTTCTGTCCGATCAGCCGTACATACACCCGTCCGTTCCCGACTAGCAGTGACAGCAAGATGAGAGAATTTAATCTCAACAAGCTCGAATTTCCTGAAAGTGTTGAGGAATTACTCGCATATTACCGCGAATGGCGTGGATTTTATCACGGCGACAGCGCAGTGTTCGACTACTATTATATGTGGGATTGCTACAAGGATCTCGGCG
>CAYSFT010000002.1:87874-98361 GCA_964430755.1 uncultured Lachnospiraceae bacterium
ATACCTATTGGCGTCTTGTACTTACGCAGATCAAGAATGATGGCGGCGAGGCAAGCATTGGCTGACAGATGCAAAGCGGTCTTCCTCTGAAAGTCTCAAAACGATATTATTTTACATTTTATTCACACGCAAAAAATAATGATTTGATAGACTGATACCATTCAAAAAACTTTATAAAACGACATTTTGCGGAAAGGTATTAATCATGTCAAAAAAATTAAAATATATTGCAGCGTTAGCTCTCGCTATCAGTCTCACATTTGTTGGATGCGGCAATGAGGAAGCAAAAAACGATAACGACACATCAACTGATGATGACAACCGCGTATACGCTCCAACCGAAGAAAATACGGATGAGCATACAACGGATGCGCCGACTGAGGCGGTGACGGAAGATACAACCGAGGCGGATACAACACGTCCCGATTACCCGAGCGACATAATCATTGATCCCGATCCGATATTCACGCCGGAGGATACCGAGCCTGATATATCTGATGAAACTGACGCGGACAGCAACGAGCCTGATGAAACAGAGCCAGCGCCTGTTCCCGAGGTAGAGATTGAGACAGTGGAGCTTGGTGAGGCGTTTCTTGCAGGTGATCCTGCATCGGGAAGTCTCGTTTCCAAAGAGCATGAAAAAATGAAGCTCATTGTGAATTACAACTGCGAAATGAACATCGACGGCAGTATCAATGTCGACCTGCAGGTTGGACTTGAGTCTTACGACATAAACTGCGGCGCGAGAAGTAATTCCGGTAAGCTTGTTGTTGATGGGGAAGTGTACACCTTCTCGACGGATGCGATTGTTCACGAGGAGCGCGAGATGATTTTCGTGCCGTTTGCGTCGTATAACCATCAGGTTGCCGCTGGTGAAACCTCGCTCACTATCGACGCTTCGTGGCTCTTTAACGGCGTTTACGCAGGCGAGGAGATTGATACGCTGAATGTCAGTGCAACTCTCACATGGGATGCGCCGAGCAACGGTGACACTGCGGAAACAGCAGAAACATCAGAGGAATCGGCTGCAGAATAAAAAATTAACCGTGCGGTTTTGTTGGCCGCACGGATTTTTTGTATTATGTTCAACCCATATTCTCGGGAAGCTTTTTGCCGCCCATGATATGGAAATGCAGGTGCTTGACGCTCTGGCAGGCATCGTCACCGCAGTTTGTGATGACGCGGTAACCGTTTGTAAGTCCGGCTTCCTTGGCGATATTCGGTATAGCCTCGAAAATCTTCGCAACAACAGCGGAGTTTTCGGCATTAACGCCGTCAGCCGAGGGAATATGCTGCTTCGGAATAACGAGAATGTGTACGGGTGCCTGCGGCGCGATATCGTGGAAAGCGAGGATATTTTCGTCCTCATATGCTTTCTTTGAGGGAATCTCGCCTGCGATTATTTTACAGAAAAGGCAATCCATTTTATTTTCTCCTTTTAGGGGTTATTAAAGCTTGATGCGTATTGCAACGGTTTTATATTGACCGTTTTCGGCAAACCAATGTGACATCATAACGTCACCGTCGGCAAGCTTGATCGCTCCGGGCTGACCGAACTTTAAGAACGAGAATATCTCTGCCATTTTTGTGTCCTTAACAACGGGTGTCGGAGGTTCCCAAAGGAGAGTCTGCTCAACGATGTCCCATTTACCGTTTGAAAGATCAACGATACAGCCGTAAATTCCGGGACGGTCTGTGTCACGGCGCACTGCATGAAGTGCAAGGAGCTTTTCGCCGCCGATTGCACAAACAGAGGATGCCTGACCGCGGATGCCGGTCGATACCGGAGCGGAGAAGGTTTTGCCGTTATCATAGGATATTGTGTAGTGGTTGTCAAGACGCTCGCCGGTGTCGACGTTTTCGTTCCAGCCGATGCAGACGATCGCACCCGATTCAAGCTGGCACATACGCTGCTCATAGCAGGTGATGTTAGCGTTAAAGTCCATGCAGATGACGTCATCGTTCCATGTCTTACCGCCGTCACAGCTTCTCAGTGCTCTGCCGCAGAGCTTACTTGTGAGCTTGCCCTCCCAGTTCGGGAAGCCGGTGATAGGGGTGATAAATGTGCCGTCTTTAAGTACGGTTACAGGCGCGGATGCTTCAACGAGCGGTCCCCATGCGCACTTGATCTCGGTGAGCTTGCCCCAGGTTTCGCCGCCGTCCTCGGAGAATGCATAGTAAACGAGGTCGTCAAGTGTACCGCCGGTTTCCGGGTTTCCGATAGGCAGGTCGGGATTATCGCGGTAATATGCATATCCGAGCGCCATGATTCTGCCGTCGGGAAGTGCAGTTATTTTTGTATAGTCGCAAACAGGGCGGCCTATAACGCTCGTGTCGAGCATGACCTTGGGTGCACTCCAGGTTTTACCGCCGTCGCGGCTGAATGAAACACAGCTTTTTGCGTCAACGCTTTCAAAAGCCTCTCCAATGGCATAGGATGCCAAAATAACGCCGTCCTTACGTTCGCACAGAAACGGGAAATAAGCCTGACGCGAACGAAGCTGGGGCAGGGGATTGTCATAAATGATGCTTGAATTGATAATTTTCATGATAAACCTCTTTCGGAATTTTTTATCTTACTATAATTATAGCTTTATTCTCGTCCGATGTCAAGTGAAATAAAGAAAAATCCCCCAAATTCGCGCTTTTTTTATGAATGTAATTGACAAATACGAAGTTTAGGGTTATAATAATAATGTATTAATGTTTTTTTATTTAAGGAGATATATAAAATGAAAATCACAAAAGATTCAATTATCGGCGAAGTTCTTGATTTTGACCGCGAGACTGCACAGTTCTTCCTTGAGATCGGTATGCATTGCCTCGGTTGTCCTTCCGCACGCGGTGAGACCATTGAAATGGCTTGCGAGGTTCACGGAACAAACGCAGATGAGCTTGTTGCAAAGATCAACGAGTTCCTCGAATCAAAGTAATAATTGTCGGCGCCTCTGGCGCCGATTTGCGTAAATTTATATCATGCATGAAATTAAATTGAGTGAACGCCTTGCCGCGGTTGCATCGCTTGTCGGAAAGGGAACGGTTGCCGATATCGGTACAGATCATGCGCAGCTCCCGATATGGCTTGTACAAAACGGTCATCCGCGTGCGCTTGCTTCTGATATAAACGAAGGCCCATGTCAGCGCGCACGTGTCAATATTTATGAATGGGGACTGCACGGAAAAATAAAGGTGAGATGCTGTGCCGGACTTGATGGGATCGAGGAATTTTCGCCCGATAATATAGTTATTGCAGGTATGGGCGGCGAGATGATCACGTCGATACTCGAGGCATCGGGATATCCCCAAAAATCGCGCTGCAGGCTCGTTCTTGCGCCACAGTCGATGCAGGATGTCCTTCGCCGTTATTTATGCGAGAATGGTTTTTCGATTCTTGATGAAACGGTTGTTTTTGACGGAGGTAAGTATTATCAGATACTTTCTGCGCAGTACACGGGAAATATCACATCGCTTGCGGATTTTGAATATAAGCTTGGCGCTCTTAATCTTGAACGAGCGAGAAAAGCTCCGAGAGATGTTGACATCGAGTGGCTGACTCTGCAAAAAAGGGCGGCAGAGAGACGTATCCTCGGAAGGGCAGAGTCTCATGATGACACGCCCGAGCAGGCACGTGACCGTGAGCTTGTTAATGAAATAAATAAAATACTTGGTGGTGATTAATATGCCGAGAGTTTGTGAGCTTTACGAATATCTTAATTCAAAATTCCCCTCGTCTTATTCATGTGAGTGGGATAATGACGGACTTATGCTCGCCGATGATCCCGACCGAGAGGTGGTTCGTGTACTTTGCACGCTTGACGTTACCGATGAGGCGATTAATTATGCAGTCGAGCACAGCTATGACGTTATCGTTTCTCATCATCCAATGATTTTTAAGCCTTTAAAAAGTGTCAGTTATGCTGATCCTGTCGGGCGAAAGGTTATGAAGCTGTTAAGGCATAAAATTTCGGTTATGTCGTTCCACACCCGACTTGATGCGGCTCCGGGCGGACTTAACGATGTTTTTGCAAATCTTCTCGGACTCACCGAAGTTGCACTGCTTGAAGCTGACGGCGAGGCTATCGGACGAATCGGCACACTTCCTTTTGCGCAGTCATGTGCGGATTTTGCATCACTTGTAAAAAAGACGATTTCCGCGGAACGTGTACTTTTCGCCAAGGCGAGCGGTGCTGTTCGCCGTGTTGCGATTTGCGGCGGAGACGGAAAGGATTTTGTTAAAGCGGCAAAACTTGCAGGTGCAGACAGTTATCTGACCGGTCAGCTTTCGTATAACATCATGGAAGAAGCGAGCGGTATCGGACTCAACCTCTTTGAGGCAGGTCACTTTGCAACAGAGGATTTCATCTGCAGTTACCTTACACTGCTCATACTTAAAAAATTCACTCAAGTTCAGACGGGTTACTTCAACAGTAACAACATTAAAGCGATATGACCGGTTACAACTGTATAATGGTTTACAGCGAGGACAGGCAAAAAATACTCATGTGCAAACGCAGCCGTGATCCTTACAAGGGGCTTTATAATCTTGTCGGCGGTCACATTGAGGCTTATGAGAGCGGTGAGACTGCCACATACCGTGAGCTTTTTGAGGAAACGGGTATCACGCGCGAGGACATAAAGCTAAAGCATCTTATGGATTTTACATATTATAATCAGGACTGCTATGTTGAAGTGTGGTGCGGACGGCTTTTGCATGATGTGGCGCTTGTTGAGGAAGCACATCCGCTTGAATGGCTCGATTTCAGTTACGATTTTTTTGATATGAATAAATTTGCGGGAGAGGGAAATATCGGTCATATGCTTGAACAGATAAAGCAGTTCGGCGACGGTTTCCTCGACTGACGTTAAATAAAAGGAGAATTATTATGCCATATATTAACGCAAAGGTGAGTGTCAATCTCACAGAAGAAAAGATGACAGAATTCAAAGCGGCACTCGGTAAGGCTATCGAGGCTATACCGGGTAAAACCGAGACCTATCTCATGGTCTGCATTGAGGACGGACAGAAGCTCTGGCTTGCCGGCGATAACACAAAGCCTCAGGCGTTCATTGACGTACGCATTCTCGGCAAAGCAAAGGCAGAGGATTTTTCGCGTATGACGGGTGTGCTTTGCGGCATATGCAATGATATGCTCGGTATTTCGCCCGACTGTGTTTATGTGACATATGCCGAGGTTGAAAACTGGGGATGGAACGGTAAGAATTTCTGATGAAGATAACAATAGACGAAATCAGAAAAAACGAAACCATACGCACATATATCGAAAAGGCAGATGAGGCTCTCTCTGCGATTGGTTACACCGAGCACAGCTTTGTTCATGTGGGGCGTGTTTCGAACACAGCAAGACGTATACTGCTTGAGCTTGGTTATCCCGAACGTGAGGCAGAGCTTGCCGCAATTGCCGGATTCCTTCACGATATCGGCAATATTGTCAACCGTGTTGAGCACGCACAAAGCGGTGCGGTTATGGCGTTTCGTATACTTGATAACATGAAGGCAGATCCCGAGGATATCGCAGTTATCATAAACGCAATCGGTAATCACGATGAATCCACAGCCGTTGCCAGCAATGCAATATCGGCGGCGCTCATAATTGCCGATAAGACGGACGTTCGTGATTCCCGTGTACGCAACACCGATTTTGCATCGTTCGATATTCACGACAGGGTAAACTATTCCGTTAAGCGTGCCGATCTCGATATCTGCAAAGAGAAAAATGAGATCGAGCTGAAGCTTGTTATCGACACGGAGTTTTGCTCGGTTATGGAATACTTCGAAATATTCCTCGGACGCATGAAGCTTTGCAGTAATGCCGCGGCAAAGCTCGGACTTCGCTTCAGATTATCGGTCAATGACCAGATTATGCTTTAATATCTACCAAGGAGAAAAACAATGAGCAACATCAAGGATATTTTCGCAAATATGGTGTTCAACGACGCCGTAATGCGCGAAAAGCTTCCGAAAGAAACCTACAAATCACTTATAAAAACCATCGAGGACGGCAAAGAGCTTGACATCAGTCTCGCAAACGTCGTCGCAAACGCGATGAAGGACTGGGCAATCGAAAAGGGCGCAACACATTTCACCCATTGGTTCCAGCCGATGACAGGTATCACTGCCGAAAAGCATGACAGCTTTATAACCCCTGTCAGCAACTGTGACGTTATCATGGAGTTTTCGGGAAAAGAGCTTGTCAAAGGCGAGCCCGATGCGTCATCGTTCCCGTCCGGAGGACTTCGTGCAACCTTTGAGGCACGCGGTTACACTGCATGGGACCCGACCTCGTATGCATTTATAAAGGATGATACACTCTGCATTCCGACTGCGTTCTGCTCGTTCGGCGGAGAGGCGCTTGACAAGAAAACGCCGCTGCTTCGTTCGATGGAGGCAGTCAGTCGTCAGGCAATACGTGTGCTCCGTCTTTTCGGAAATAAAACGAAAAAGGTCGTCAGCACAGTCGGCGCAGAGCAGGAATATTTCCTCATAGACAAAGAGCTGTTTGAGAAGCGCAAGGACCTCGTTATCACGGGAAGAACGCTTTTCGGTGCAAAGCCGCCCAAGGGACAGGAGATGGACGACCACTATTTCGGTTCGATAAAGCCAAGAGTCAAGGCGTTCATGGCGGAGCTTGACGAGGAATTATGGAAGCTCGGCGTACTTGCAAAAACCGAGCATAACGAAGCCGCACCGGCACAGCACGAGCTTGCACCTATCTTTGGCACGACCAACCTCGCAACCGACCACAATCAGCTTACGATGGAAACCATGAAAAAGGTTGCAAGCAGACACGGACTCGTTTGCCTCTTGCACGAAAAGCCGTTTGCAGGCGTTAACGGAAGCGGTAAGCACAACAACTGGGCAATCGCCACAAAAGAGGGCGTGAACCTGCTTGAACCGGGCGAAACACCGAGCGAAAATGCACAGTTCTTGCTTTTCCTCTGTGCGGTCATAGCCGCTGTTGACGATTATCAGGATCTGCTTCGCGTGTCCGTTGCGAGCGCAGGTAACGATCACCGCCTCGGCGCAAATGAAGCACCGCCTGCGATAATTTCGATGTTCCTCGGAGATGAGCTGACCGCTATTCTTGAGTCTATCGAAAACGGCACTCCGTATGATATACATAAACAGTCGGTAATGGAAATCGGCGTGGACGTGCTTCCGAAGTTTGCCAAGGATGCGACCGACAGAAACCGTACATCGCCGTTTGCATTTACGGGTAACAAATTCGAATTCAGAAGCCTTGGCGCGTCACATTCGGTTTCAGGTCCGAATCTCACGCTTAACACAATCGTTGCCGAGGAGTTATCGCGTATTGCCGATAAGCTTGAAGCGGCTGTCGAAATGGGCGAGGACTTCAACAAGAGCGTCGGCGCGCTTATACGTGACATTTACCGTCAGCACAAGCGTATCATTTTCAACGGTAACAACTATTCGGACGAATGGATTGAAGAAGCGGAAAACCGTGGACTTCTCAACTTGCGTACCACTCCCGATGCGCTGCCTTGCTTTGTGGCTCGCAAGAATATCGAAATGTATGAAAAGCATAAGGTCTTCACCGAGACGGAGATGCGTTCCCGTGACGATATTCACATGGAAAGCTACTGCAAGGTTATGAACATCGAGGCACTGACCATGCTCGACATGGCTAAAAAGCAGATACTTCCGGCGGTTATGAAATACAAGAGTATGCTTTGCAAAACCGCGGTTTCGTCGGCGACGCTCGGTGTCACGAACGACGTTGAGGTTGAGCTTATAAACAAGATTTCAACCCTTGTCGGCGAGCTTAACGAGAGCATCGGTGCGCTTGAATTTGCGATTGACGAGAGCCACAAGATCGCGGATCATTACAAGCTGATGTTCTTCATCCGTGACGAGATCATCCCGACGATGAACAGTGTCCGTACAGCGGCGGATGCGCTTGAAGAAATGGTCGGACAGGAGTATTGGCCGTTTCCGACATACGACGCGCTGTTATTTAATATTTGATAGGAATCTCCACCGATTTGGCATTACGCTGAGTCGGTGGGGAATTTTTGTTTTGGTGAAAAGGGAGAAAAACGTCGAGAGGGTTGACTTTAACGAAGTGGTGTGATATAATTACAATGTGTTATTATGCAAATTTATCTTTTTGGAGGATGTATTTTAATGAGAAAATTGTTAAGAAAAAGCATAGTTATACTTTTTGCGGCGGTGCTTGTATGTCTGCTTTCAATCGGTATAAGTGCAGAAACTGATACGGTTACTGCGAGCGGTACTTGCGGCGATAATCTTACGTGGACGTTGTACGATGACGGTGAGCTTGTCATAAGCGGTACGGGGGCGATGACGGATTGGAAGTCATCGTCGAAGACACCGTGGAATAGTTATGATTCACAAATTTACTCATTAACAATAGGTGAAAATATTGCTAGTATTGGTGACTACGCATTCGCTGGTTTCTCATGCATGACATATGTGAATATTCCCGATAGTGTAATGAGCATTGGCAATTTTGCATTTAGTAACTGTAAGAGCCTTACGAGTATTGATATTTCCGATGGCGTAGTAATTATCGGTAGTGGTGCATTCAGGGATTGTAAGAGCTTGATTAATGTAACTATTGGTAATGGGGTAACGAGTATTGGCAGTGATGCGTTCTCTTATGACTATAATCTGACAAATGTAAATATATCCAACATAAAATCGTGGTGTGAGATCGAGTTTTATAATATGTATTCAAACCCATTGTGTATAGCTGAATATTTATATTTAAATGGTCAACTTGTGACTGAGTTGATAATCCCCGAAGACGTCACGAACATATGCAACTTCGCATTCTATAATTGCGATAGTTTGATTCGTGTAGATATTGGTGAGGGTGTAACGAGTATTGGAGAACGTGTATTCTATAATTGCGATAGTTTGATTCGTGTAGATATTGGTGAGGGTGTGACGAGTATTGGAGATTATGCATTTGCTCAATGTGACGATTTGATTAGTGCTAATATCGGAAATTCTGTAAAGAGCATTGGAGCGTATGCATTCTATATGTGTACTAATTTGAGTAATGTGATAATTGGCGAGGGGATAACAAGTATTGGTGAATATGCGTTTGAGGCTTATGTGACGATCAGTACAGGTGTGAATAGACACACACCGATTAACGTGTACATAACTAGTATTGAAGCGTGGTGTAAAATAAATTTTAAAAATAAAGAATCTAACCCTTTGTTCATTGGGGGAAAACTTTATTTTAATGGAGAACTTGCAACAGAATTGGTTATACCTGAGAGTGTGGATAATATCAGTGACTATGCATTATGCTATTGCCCTGATAACATAACAAAAGTGATAATATACTCACGTACAGCAACATTTGGGTCTAATACATTTTATATAGTTCCAACCGTCTTCGAAATCTACGCCTACGCTGGCTCAACAGCAGAAGCATATGCCAAGGCTAATGGCCACACTTTCGTCGCACTTGATGCAGCCCCAGAACCCTTCGGTCTCTCGGGCGTAACGATGACACTGGGCAGCTCGCTCTCGCTTGACTTCGCGATTGACACAGCCAAGCTGACCGGTACCGACAACTACGCAGAAATGACTATTGTCTACGCAGACGGCAGATCTTCTGTAACTGTAACAGTACCGCAGTCCGAGTGGACGCAGTACAGCGGGAGCGTTTACACCGCACCATTCAAGGGCATGGCGGCAAAGCAGATGAACGATGTTGTAACCGCTGTCTTCTATAACGCAAAAGGACAGCAGTTGACGATCGAAAGAAGCGATAGTATAGAAAATTACGCAGTCCGTATGCTTAACGGCTCCGCTGCAAGCAACAAGAAGCTCCGCACAGTATACGTTGATATGCTGAATTATGGTGCAGCGGCACAGACACAGTTTAACTACGATAAAGCCAACCTCGCAAACCGCAATCTCACCGATGCACACAAAGCGTGGGCAACCGCATCTGTTACAACGACTGACAACCGAGTCAAGGGAACAGGTTACGCAGGAAGTACGCTTACTCTCAATAACGAGATTCAACTTGACTTTGTGTTCACAAACAGTGCTGTTGGCGGTTCCGATTACAATAAGCTTTATGCTATTGCAACCTACACCGACCATTACGAAAACACGAAAGAGGTCAGAATTGAGGGCGCAGACCTTGTCGAATACAACAGCTTGCTCTGTCAGGTTTCTATAACCGGCATGGCTGTTGCGGACTTCAGAAGCGTTGTGAGCTGTACAGTTTACAATGCAAGCGGTGTTGCAGTTGCCACGGCCTCCGACAGCGTTGAAAGCTACGCAAACCGTAACGCCGCAAGTCTTGGCGCGACGGTTGATACTATTGTAAAATTCGGCGCATCGTCGTATAACTATTTCCATTAATTTATCTATAAACAGCAAAGTATCCCCATCCGGTACATATTGATGTGCCCCCTGTCAAGTAGACAATGAAAAAAACAAAAAGAATTTACAATTG
>CAYSFT010000003.1:0-78851 GCA_964430755.1 uncultured Lachnospiraceae bacterium
GTAAGCCCGGCTGTGACTGCGACCGCTACATGGAAATCTGGAACAACGTATTCTCGCAGTTCAACAACGACGGCAACGGCAACTATACCGA
Source organism: uncultured Lachnospiraceae bacterium (assembly GCA_964430755.1). Taxonomy (GTDB): domain Bacteria; phylum Bacillota; class Clostridia; order Oscillospirales; family CAG-272; genus Flemingiibacterium. Next base: position 92 of record CAYSFT010000003.1, read on the forward strand.
GCTTGCGCAGAAAAATATCGACACCGGTATGGGACTTGAGCGTCTTGCTTGCGTAATGCAGGGCGTTGACAATCTCTTTGAGGTTGACACCGTAAGAAGCGTTCTCGATACAGTTTGTAAGATTTCTGATAAAACCTACGGAAACGGCGGCGACACCGATGTTTCCATTCGCGTTGTTACCGACCACATCCGCTCGGCTACATTCATGATCTCCGACGGCGTTATTCCCTCAAACGAGGGACGCGGCTACGTTCTTCGCCGTATTCTTCGCCGTGCCGCACGTCACGGTAAGCTGCTTGGTATCAACCGCCCGTTCCTCACGGAGCTTTGCGAGGTGGTTGTTGAAACCAACAAGGCAGGCTATCCCGAGCTTGTCGAAAAGCACGACTACATTATCAAGGTAATCGCAATGGAAGAAGAGCGTTTTGATGCAACGATCGACGCAGGTCTTTCCATTCTCTCAAATCTCATCCGCCGTGCACTCACAGACGGTGTTGATACCATTTCCGGCGATGAGGTGTTCAAGCTCTATGACACATTCGGCTTCCCGATCGACCTTACCCGTGAAATCGCGGCTGAACAGAACCTCAAGATCGACGAGGTAACCTTTACCGAGCTTATGAACGCGCAGAAGAATCGCGCAAGAAACGCACGCGGAAATATCAGTGGTTGGAGCGACTCCTCAAAGATGCTTCTCGACGGCATGGCAAAGACCGAATTTACAGGCTACACCGAAACCACCACCGAAAACGCAAAGGTTCTCGCAATAATCGTTGACGATGAGAGCGTTGAGCGCGTGACCGAGGGCGACTTCACACTTATCCTTGACAAGACTCCCTTCTACGGTGAAGGCGGCGGTCAGGTTGGAGATATCGGTACAATCTACGATCATGATACAATGATCTCTGTCACCGACACCAAGAAATCCGACGGCGTTTACATCCATCTCTGCACCATCGCAAACGGCGACGTTAAAGTGGGCGATCTCGTCCGCGCAGAGGTTGATGCAACTAACCGCTCGGCAATCATGCGCAATCACTCGGCGGCACATCTTCTCCAGGCGGCACTCCGTCAGGTGCTCGGCTCACACGTTGAGCAGGCAGGCTCGTATGTTGACTCCACCAGATGCCGTTTCGACTTCACTCATTTCGCGGCACTCACTCCCGAGGAAATAAATAAGGTTGAAGCTCTTGTTAACGCACACATTCTTCTCGGCGAGGATATCGTAACCAAGGAAACCGACATCGAAACTGCTCGCAAGGAAGGCGCAATGGCACTCTTTGGCGAAAAGTACGGCGATGTTGTCCGCATGGTAAAGATGGGCACGTTCTCAACCGAGCTTTGCGGCGGTACACATCTTGACAACACTGCAAAAGTTGGACTTTTCAAGATTATTTCCGAATCCTCCGTTGCGGCAGGTGTGCGCCGTGTTGAAGCGATCACCGGTCTCGGCGTTCTCGCGTTCATTAAGGAGCAGGAGAAGATGATCGCCGATACAGCTCACGAAATGAAGACAAATCCTGCAGAGATCGTTAAGCGTGCAACCCAGCTCACAGAGGAGCTCAAGGCGGCAAAGCATGAGATCGAAGCGCTCAACAATAAGATCGCGGCTTCCAAGACTGCTGATATTATGAACAATGCAGTCAAGGTCGGAAGCGTTACCGTTATCGCGGCAACAACCGAGGGTATGGCTCCCGATGCGGCACGTCAGGTCATCGACGACCTCAAGGCAAAGGACGACTCGATTGTTGCACTGCTCACAACCAACATCGACGGCAAGCTGAACCTCGTTTGCGGATGCGGCAAGGCGGCAGTTGCGGCAGGTGCTATGGCAGGTAAGATCGTCGGTGCTGCGGCAGCTATTGCAGGCGGCAAGGGCGGTGGACGTCCCGATAACGCTATGGCAGGCGCGACTGATGCATCCAAGCTCGCAGATGCGGTTGCGGCTGTACCCGGAATCGTTGAGGGTATGCTGAAATAAGCCCAAATAAATAAAAATTTACTCCCGAAGATTTTGATGTCTTCGGGAGTTTTTCTATATATCGTATTTCCTTGCAACACGCGAAAGCCTGTTCACCATCGGCATACCGACTACCGCTAAAAATACAGTCGTTGATACTGCTCTGACTATGTCTATCGGCAATCCGCTTGCAAAATATGTAAGTGCCAATTCAAATGTCGGCTCTTGAACCCAAAGAAGCATCGACGCAGGATTCATTATGCCGCCGTAAATGACTATCGAGGCAAAGATTCCGTAAAGACAAAGCTTTATCCGCGACGGCTTCACAAAACGGAATATCACGCCTGCGAAAAAACCAACAAAACCGAGCGCCACCATCTGCCACGGAGTCCAAGGGCCGTGACCGAACATGAGGTTTGAGGCAAGCATGGTAATCGCACCGACCGTGAAGCCTTTCCCTGCTCCAAGTGCGGCAGCGGCAGCAACAGTTATCGCAATAACCGGCTTACATTCGGGAACCATGAAAAAGACGCCTCGTCCGGCAACGCCTATCGCACATAGGGATGCTATCACCGCAAGCTCTCTCGCACGCGGTCTTTTTCCCTCGAGCATAATAACAAAGCCTGCAAGTATTTCAAAAACGACAAGAAGCGACGTGATATAATATCGACGGTTACCGAAATATCTGCTGCCGAAATATACAGTCAGCGGAATCAGAACAAGCATGAGTATCGCCGCGATAACGGAAAACGGTGTGATGCGTCTTTTTTGCGGTTTGACAGTGCTCTCACCGTTCAGGGCACGTGACACTTTTTTCTTTTCGAGAAGAGACACCGGCTCACTCGCGTCAAACCTTGAAACAAGTTCACGAACAGTCGCCGAAGGGAGTATTCCTCTTGTGATACGAGCAGTCGCAGTCGTGTAATAATTAGTTGAATTAAAGAATTCATGCGGCACAGCTTCGGTAACAATCGCACCGCCGAAAAACATCGCGCATCTGTCTGACACTTCGGCACAAAATTCCGCATCGTGACTGACCATTATCACCGATTTTCCATCCTCCGCAAGCTTTCCGAGAATTTCGGCAAAATGAGCTTTGAACGTGTCGTCCATACCCTTTGTCGGCTCGTCAACAAGCAGAATGTCGGGATCTGTCAAGAGTATTTTCGCAAGTGCGGCACGTTGTTTTTCGCCGCCCGAGAGGTCGAACGGATGAAAATCAAGTAGAGCTTCAATCTGACACAGCTCAGCCGCTTCAAGATAATCAGACGATATTTCTGCAAGCTCGTCACGCACAGTATTACGCGAAAACAGCACCGTAACATCCTGCGGCATGAGTACGCATTTTCCTTTAATCTCTATCTCGCCCGACTGTGCTTTTCTTGCACCCGAAAGCAGTGAAAGCATTGTGCTCTTTCCGCTTCCGTTACCGCCGAGGATAGACAATATCTCGCCGCGCTTAAGCTCAAGCGATAAACCGCTCACCACTTCAGGCGATATCGGCTCGTACCGAAAGTGCAGCTCATGCGCCGAAAGCACCGTATCGGAGTTGTTACTTTGACAAGGAGGAAGCTCTGACGGTGTGTGATTTTTAAGAAACTCACCGAGAAATTCGCGTCCGTCGCGAACAGTGTTCGGCATTTCCCCGTCAGATTCATGAAGTATATTCCAGATACGTGACGCTGCAGGCATGAAACCGTACATTTCACGAGGCAAAACACGTCCAAGCTCACTCGGTGCAGTATCGGCAATTATCTTTCCGTCTGACATTACGATAACCCGGTCGGAAATCGGAAACGCTTCTTCAAGTCGGTGCTCACTCAGAATGACCGTGATTCCAAGCTCACGGTTAAGACGTCCGAGCGCGGCAATATACTGTGTGGCGGCTATCGGATCAAGCTGTGAGGTCGGCTCATCAAGTATCAGCACCTCGGGACGCATCGCCATGACAGATGCTAAATTGACAAGCTGCTTTTGTCCGCCCGAAAGCTCGGTAACGTCCGAATCAAACTTATCGGCTATACCGAAATATTCCGCAGTTTCGGCAACTCTTGCACGTATCTCATCTGTCGAAAGCCCAAGGCTTTCAAGTCCGAAAGCAAGCTCATGCCACACCTTATCAGTGACGAACTGCTCCTCGGGCGACTGCATGACAAAGCCTATATGCTCACATTCCTCACGTGCCGAGAGCGAATGAATATCCTTGCCGTCATAGAGGATGGTTCCCGACATATCACCGTGCGGAGTCAAAGACGGCTTGAGATGGCGCAGAAGTGTCGTTTTTCCGCATCCGCTTGCACCGCATACAGTAATAAACTCGCCGCGCTTAACCGTAAGATCAATTCCGTCAAGAGCGTTCACGTTACGTGTCGGATACATATAATGGAGGTTCTCAATTTTTAATTTTTCCATGACTTACCTCCAATAAAAGCGGAAATGAACACAAAAATGCGTAAATGATGATACAGCTGACACCAAACGGCGTTATCTTTGCAAACTGTATAGTCGGATAAAAGCGAAAATCAAGCACACCGTAAGCGATGCCGCTGATAAAATATGCGCACATTACAAGTATCGCAGTGAGTGCATCACGGTCACGGTCTTCAAAGCGATACCGTGTGAAGCTTGTCCGTCCCTTTATACCCCAGCCGCGACTTTTCATCGAATCGGCAACGTCGAGCGAATTTTCGAGTGACCACGTCATCGAAGCCGATATCGCCGCCGCACCGTACTTGATTTTATCGCGTTTGCGGCTTGGCACACCGAGAAGCGTGCATCTTGAATTATAAGCTTCACCGATGTGCAAGACAAATCGCGGCACGAAACGAAGTATCATTGAAAGGATAATCGCAAGTGATGGGAATACTCGTCCGATGAAATAATGTAATTTGTCCGCTGTAAATATTTTTGAAAAAACGATACACAGCATAACAGCCGCGCCGAGCATAATCGCCGCAGAAACACCGTAAACGATGCTTTCAAGAGTTAGCGGATTTCCTGAGGGAAAATATGCGAGAATCGTCACGCCTTTGTGTGAAAACATAGGATTGACAATCGCCGTCACGACCATCATCGGAAAAAGCAAACCAAGAAAGCGGCTCTTTGCGAGTCTAAACTGCATGATACACGCTGAAACAAGGAGAAAAGCACTCGTCAGCGGATTCATATAAAAAACGCTGATACCGCCAACTGCAAGAAACCACACAAGATTCACGAGCGGATGAAAGTCCGAAAAACGCATATTTTCACCTCCTTAATTTTAGTATATTTTCTTACAGTAACGGCTTTGCGGCACGCGAAAGAATACCGTGCATATGTGCGATTGCAACTCCGTAATTTGTGATAGGCAAACCTGCACGCTCTGCAAGTGCAAAACGGTGTGCAAGCTCACGCCCATTAAGCGTACATCCGCCGCAGTGAATAACCAGTTTAAAATCCGAAAGGTCAGACGGAAATTCCGTTCCGGAAGTAAAAACAAACTCCGGCTCGACTCCCGTATGCTTGCGTATCCACATGGGAAGCTTCACCGTGCCTATATCCTCACATTGACGGTGATGTGTACAACCCTCGGAAATGAGTATCTTGTCGCCATTCTTTATTGTATCAAGTGCCGCCGCACCCTTGACCGCCTGCGCGAAATTTCCCTTGTAACGTGCCATCAACATGGAAAATGACGTAAGCGGTAAGGTTTCCGGAACGAGCTTTGACACCATACCGAAAACCTGCGAATCGGTAACGACCATCTTGGCATTAACACTTGCAAGAGCCGCTTCAAGCTCGGTTTCACGACAAACTATCGGCATTGCACCGGCTTCGAGAAGATCGCGTATAACCTGCTGCTGCGGCAAGATCAGTCTGCCTTTAGGCGCGGAAGCGTCAATCGGTGTAACAAGAATAACAATATCACCGCGGCAGACAAGATCGCCGATCAAACGCTGTTCCGGCTCTTTTTTAACAAAGGATGCAAGCTTTTCTTTAAGCTCATTTATGCCGGTTCCGGCGGTGGCACTGACGCATATTGCATCCTCTGCTGTTAGTTCTGCAAGGTCACACTTATTGTAAACGGTTACAAACGGCACACCTCTTGCTTTAACATCATCAAGCAGTGCACGTTCGTATTCGCTTATCCCCCTCGAAGCGTCAACAACAATGATAGCAATATCGGTCTTTGCAAGAACCTGACGTGTTTTTTCAACTCGCATTTCGCCAAGCTCACCAACGTCATCGAGTCCCGGCGTATCCGTGATCATAACAGGACCGAGCGGCAATAACTCCATTGCCTTTGAAACGGGGTCAGTAGTCGTTCCGGCAACGTCTGAAACGATTGCAAGCTTCTGTCCGGTAAGCGCGTTTATGAGTGCGGATTTACCTGCGTTTCGCCGTCCGAAGATACCGATGTGTATTCGCTCACCGGACGGTGTTTGATTAAGTTCTGACATAAAACCACCTTAAAATCTGAAATCTCTCTGACCGTTTCTGATATCCTTGAGATGTTTGATAACGAGCGAGCGAACCTTTTCATTGGGGATATTCGCAAGCTCACGGATGATAAGGTCTGTACCGATAACCCTTGTGTCAAGCGATGCGTAGTCCATCAAATATTCCTTGAGTGTCATAAGGGCATTGGGATGGCAACAGTTCTGAATCTGCTTCGATTTACAGAGATCCATGAAGCGGTCACCGGTACGTCCCTCTCGGTAACAAGCTGTACAGAAGCTCGGGATGTAACCAAGTCTCATCAGCCAGTTTACAACCTCATCGAGGGTACGGTTATCGGAAACGTCAAACTGTGACGAGTTTTCGTCCTCCGGCTCTGCCTCTGCATATCCGCCGACACTTGTACGTGATGCACCCGAAATCTGCGAAACACCAAGACGAAGCACCTTTTCACGCACTTCTTTGGATTCACGTGTCGAGATGATCATACCGGTATACGGAACGGAAATGCGGATAAGCGCGCAGATTTTTGCAAAAATCTCATCAGATATCGAATTATCGAATGCAGATGGATCAATGTCCTGCGCCTTTTTGATACGCGGTACGGAGATGGTATGAGGACCGACACCGTGTACAGCCTCAAGATGCTCGGCGTGCATGAGAAGTCCTGCAAACTCATAGCGGTAAAGCTCGAGTCCGAAAAGAACACCGAGTCCAACATCGTCAATGCCGCCCTCCATTGCGCGGTCCATCGCCTCAGTGTGGTAGCAGTAATCGTGCTTCGGACCGGTGGGATGGAGTTTCTCGTAGCTTTCCTTGTGATATGTCTCCTGGAAAAGGATATAAGTACCGATTCCTGCATCGCGGAGCTTGCGGTAGTTTTCAACCGTGGTTGCGGCAATGTTCACGTTAACGCGGCGGATAGCACCATTCTTGTGCTTGATTGAATAGATAGTGTTGATCGATTCGAGGATATATTCGATCGGATTGTTAACGGGATCCTCACCTGCTTCGATTGCAAGACGCTTGTGTCCCATATCCTGAAGCGCGATAACTTCTTTCTTGATTTCCTCTTGCGTCAGCTTCTTTCTTGTAATGCACTTATTTTTGAGGTGATACGGGCAGTAAACACAGCCGTTAACACAGTAGTTCGAGAGGTAAAGCGGCGCGAACATAACAATACGGTTGCCGTAAAAATCCTTCTTGATCTGCTCGGCAAGGGCGTACATTTCCTTGATTTTCGCCTCGTCCTCACAGGCAAGCAAGACAGATGCTTCACGGTGTGAAAGTCCCTTATATTCACGTGCCTTATTGAGGATTTCGTCAATCAGCGCCATATCATCCTTATGCTCATCGGCATAGGCAAGTGTCGCTCTTATTTCTTCATCGGAAATAAATTCCTCAGCTTTTAAAGATTTGATGTCATACATAGTGTTTAATTCCTTTCATATATTTTTTGAGTCTCCGCGTGACATATCGAGCACGCAGTTTATTTTTGAAAATCTTTCGGCAAGCTCCTTAATATGCTCTGCGGTTTCATCGCCCGAGCAAAGCTTGTCATTGTAAAGTAAATATTTTTTTCGCACATCAACCGGCGAAAGATTCGGCATCACGACATTAGCACCGGCAAGTATTCCGCGCTCACGCCCGTCGGGTGCTATTGTGCCAAGTGCCGTTGTTGCAGGTAAAAGGACCTTCGGAAGCAGGAGGCGTGTCAGGACAAGCATGAAAAGGACAAGTTCAAGTCCGCCTGCTGTAAAATCACGAAAAGGAGTGTCACGGTGTGGGATAAACGGGCCGATACCGACCATCTGCGGCTGCAATTCGAAAAGGAACAAGAGATCCGCCGCTAAATTCTCGCTTGTCTGATAAGGGGAGCCGACCATAAAGCCTGCACCAACCTGATATCCAAGCGATTTAAGGTCATAAAGACAGCGTTTGCGGTTTTCGAGCGTCAACGACTCGGGATGGAGCTTTGCATAGTGCTCATCGGTTGCCGACTCGTGACGGAGCAAAAATCTGTCGGCACCTGCTTCGCGTAAAGCTTTATATGATTCGTAAGACCGCTCGCCAACCGATAAGGTTACCGCAGCCTCGGGGTGTGCAGCTTTTATTTTCGAAACGATACGTGTCAGCTTTTCATCAGCGAAATGACCGTCCTCGCCGCCTTGGAGTACAAAGGTGTTGAAGCCGAGTGAAGCACCGTAGTCACAGCACTCTAAAATCTGTTCCTCGGTCAGGCGGTAACGCTCCGCATTCTTGTTGTCACGGCGCAGACCGCAGTAATAACAGTTGTTTTTGCAGTACGAAGTAAACTCAATAAGTCCTCGCAGGAATACACGTCTGCCGTAATGCTCATCACGAAGTGCTTCTGCCATTGCTCTGGCACGTTCATATAATTCCGCGGCAGTCTCACCGCCACGCTTAAATGTTTCTATCAGCTCGGAAAGCTCTTTCTTTGTAGGCAGATCGCCGTTTATAATCATTTCGAGCGTATCATTCACTCGCATCACCAACCTTTGAATAAATTGTTTTGGACGAAACGCCGGGAATGTTACCAAGCTTACCCGAAAGCGCGGCAATCACGTCCTGCGGCGCATCAACGGCAACGCTGATTATTGAGATACCGCGTTCCTTGTGCGGTATTCCCATGCGGCCAATAATATAGTCGCCGTAAGTATGAAGTATCTCATTAAGGCGTGCGACGGAATCGTGATTCTCAACAACAACGCCGATGAGAGCAACTCTTGTGTTCATTCTTTTCCTCCATGAAAAAAGTCCTCGAAGCATCTGCCCGAGAACACACAAATACAGTTACAGTACGCCCGTAACGCTATTATAGTGAACTTTCACCTCGGACGCATCCTTGGCGGCAGAACTTCTTTGTTAATATTATATCATACTTTTTTCGCAATTGCAATAGGCTGCGGTGAATTTTACTGCGATTTTACAAAATACGCTCCTCATCCGTCAAATTTGCAAAGCAATTATTTTAGACTTTAGGCGTCCTCACCGCGTAGGTTGCCCTCATCCGGTTTTCGCCCAAAATGCGAAAACCACCTTCCCCCAAGGGAAGGCTATAAAGTTGATTTATGCACCGGTACAACACAATTCTTACTCAAAGGCTTCTCCCGGGAGAAGCTGTCGCGCCTACGGCGTGACTGATGAGGGCACCACTGCTAAAAAAGGAGCTGACTCAAAATGTAATGAGCCAACTCCCTAAAATCTCTTATTTCTTCTGCATTAACTTAACCATAACAGCCTTTTGTGCATGGAGACGGTTCTCCGCTTCCTCGAAGATCTCATTTGCGTGAGCCTCGAATACCTTTGCGGTGATCTCCTCTTCACGATGAGCCGGCAGACAGTGCTGTACCATCGCATCCTTTGCCGCAACGTCCATTACCTCGTCGTTGATCTGATAGCCCTTGAACGCGATCTTACGCTTTTCTGCTTCGCCCTCCTGTCCCATTGATGCCCATACGTCGGTAAAGAGTACGTCAGCGCCCTTTGCAGCTTCAAGCACGTTATCGGTAAGCTTGAATGCTTCCCCGTAAGGCTTAGCGAAATCGAGAACCTGTGCATCTGGGTGATATCCCTCGGGACAAGCCACGGAAACGTTCATGCCAACGGTAAGACCGCCGACAATGAGCGAGTTTGCCATATTGTTGCCGTCGCCGATATAACACATCTTAAGTCCGTCAAAGCCACCCTTGAACTCACGGATAGTCTGAAGGTCCGCAAGCACCTGGCAAGGATGACAGTAGTCGGTAAGACCGTTGATTATCGGTATACTTGCATACTCGGCAAGATCCTCAACCTCTTTCTGTGCAAAGGTACGGATCATGATACCGTCAAGGTAACGCGAAAGCACACGTGCGGTGTCCTCAACCGGCTCGCCGCGTCCGATCTGGAGATCACGCGATGAGAGGAAAAGCGCCTGACCGCCGAGCTGATACATACCTGTTTCAAACGAAACACGGGTTCTTGTCGATGCCTTCTGGAAGATCATACCGAGAGTCTGACCGGCAAGATGCTTGTGTGCGATACCGTTTTTGGTCTCGTACTTAAGCTGCATTGCAAGGTTTAATATATCAATAATTTCCTCTTTACTGAGGTCTGCCATTTTTAAAAGATCATTCATCATAATTATATATTCCTTTCGATGTTATTTTAATACGGAAGCTAAGATTTCAACGCCTCTGTCGATCTCATCGTAAGAGATTGTGAGCGGCGGAAGAAGTCTTATAACGTCCTTGCCTGCCGTGAGAACAAGAAGTCCCGCATCGGCACAAGCGTGAAGATAATCCTTTGGACTTCCCTCAACAACAAAGCCGATCATCATGCCGCGTCCGCGTACAGCCTTGACCTTTGACGGTGACTTCGCCATAACGCTGTCGATTATATACTGTCCCTTTTTCGTAACCTCTGCCAAAAATTCGGGAGCGGATACACGTGAAACAACCTCGACCGCGCCTGCCGTAACAACGGGATTTGCACCGAATGTTGAGCCGTGGAGTCCTGCACCAAGTGTCGCTTCGCATTTTTCACCTGCAATAAACGCGCCGATCGGAAGTCCGCCGCCGAGTCCTTTTGCAAGTGTTACAATATCAGGCTTAACACCGAAATGCTCAAAGCCGAACATTTTTCCGGTACGTCCAACACCTGTCTGCACTTCATCAAAAACGAGAAGCACGTCACGCTCATCGCAAAGTGCACGAAGCTCCTTTGCATAATTTTCATCAATCAGATTAACGCCGCCTTCACCCTGGATAGGCTCAGCGATCACCGCACAAACGTCAGCTGTCATAGCCTCACGCATCGCGGCGATATCGTTTGCGCTGACATATTTGAATCCCTCGGTAAAGGGATAAAAATACTGATGGAATACATCCTGTCCGGTTGCCGCAAGGGTTGTTACGGTACGGCCATGGAAAGAGTTTTGAAGCGTGATAATCGTTGCTCTGCCCTCGCCGTATTTATCGAGCGAATATTTACGGGCAAGCTTTATCGCGCCCTCGTTTGCTTCCGCGCCGGAGTTTCCGAAAAATACACGCTTCATTCCGGAAAGATTCACAAGCTGTTCTGCGAGCTTTCCTGCAGATTCACTGTAAAAATAGTTGCACATATGCTGGAGACTGTGCAGCTGTGCTTCAACGGCTTTTGTCCAGCCATCGTCACACCAACCGAGCGAGTTTACGCCAATACCACTGGTGAAATCGATGTATGTTTTTCCGTCGGCATCAACCATAGTCGCATTTTTTCCCGAAACGGGAGCGATATGAAGTCTGCCGTAGGTCTGCATTATATTTTCATGGTCAAGCGCCATGATTTCGTTTGTATTCATTTTTAACCTCAATTCTTGAACAGCGTACCGATACCCTCATCGGAAAGCATTTCTATAAGTATCGAATGTGCGATACGTCCGTCGAGAATAACAGTGTGCGCGATACCGCCCTTGACTGCATCAACACAGCACTGCACCTTCGGAATCATGCCGCCGCTGATAACGCCCTCATCAATAAGTGTCTGAACCTCGTCAAGACGTACCTCGGGAATGAGGGTGTCCTCGTCCTTAACGTCGCGCATAAGTCCGCGTGTGTCGGTAAGCAGAAGCAGGTTAGATGCACCGAGTGCAATCGCTATCTTGCAAGCCGCAGTATCAGCGTTGATATTGTAAACGGGGCTGTCATCGTCACCGAGTGCAACCGTCGAAACAACAGGTATATAGCCTTTATCAATGTTATCTTTAATAATTGAAGTATCAACCTCGTAGATCTCGCCGACATTACCGTAATCAGCATCGCCTTCGAGCTTGTGAGCCTTGATCATACCGCCGTCAATTCCGCAAAGGCCGACAGCCTTGCCGCCGATACGCTCGATTTTATTAACAAGATCCTTGTTTGTCTTGCCTGCGAGCACCATCTGAACAATCTCGATGGTTTCGTCATCGGTGTAACGCAGACCGTTGATAAACTTCGATTCCTTGCCGACGCGCTTTAACATATCGGAAATCTCGGGACCGCCGCCATGAACGAGCACGACATTGATTCCAACAAGGGTAAGAAGCACAAGGTCGGAAATAACCGCTTCCTTGAGTCCCTCATTGATCATCGCGTTGCCGCCGTATTTAACAACTACCGTCTTACCGGTATATTTCTGAATATAAGGCAATGCCTGAGTGAGGACTGTTGCCTTGTCCATATTTGAAAGAAACATAATAATTCTCCTCTAACCTTATGATCTGTAATCGCCGTTTATACGTACATATTCATACGAAAGATCGCAGCCCCATGCAGTGGCGCTGGTGTCGCCCGACTTCATATCAACATCAATCGTAAGATGACGGCGAACAAGAATTGCCTTTGCAAGCTCCTCGGAGAAATCAACTCCGCGTCCGTTTTCACAAACAAGTATCTCTCCCGCACTGCTCTTAAACTTAACGTCGATCTTATCAGTGTCAATATCAACGCCTGCATAACCGAGCGCACAGAGAATGCGTCCCCAGTTAGCGTCCGCGCCGAACATTGCGGTTTTTACGAGTGAAGAAGAAATAACCGACTTTGCAAGTGTTCTCGCGCCATCCTTGTCAGTGAAATTGCGTACACGGCACTCAAGCAGCTTTGTTGCACCCTCACCGTCGGAAGCAATAGACATCGCAAGACGCTTACATATAGCCGCAAGACCTGCCTTGAATGCTTCAAAATCTTCGCCGGGTGCAGTGATCTCTGCGTTTCCTGCCTTACCCGAAGCCATAACGGTTACCATATCGTTTGTCGAGGTGTCGCCGTCAACACTAACCATGTTAAAGGTATCCTTGATAACATCGGAAAGTGCGCACCGGAGCATTTCGGATGAAACTGCCGCGTCGGTTGTTATAAAGCAAAGCATCGTCGCCATATTGGGACGGATCATGCCCGAGCCCTTGCAGATGCCGCCGAGGTGTACAGTCTTACCGCCGACTGTCAGCTCATATGCGTACTCTTTCTTCTTTGTGTCGGTCGTCATAATAGCGCAAGCCGCATTGTTTGAAGCTTCGATGCCGTAGTCGAGAGCATCAATGAGCATCGGTATACCCTTTTCAATCGGCTCGATAGGAAGCGGAACGCCGATAACGCCCGTGGAAGCAACGATAATGTCGTCAGCATCAATTCCGAGAGCCTTTGCAAGCATATCGCAGGTGGCGTTTGCCTTATCGTAACCGTCAGTGTTGCAGGTGTTAGCGTTACCGCTGTTGCAGATAACTGCACGTGCCTTACCGTTTGCAAGATGCGCGCGTGTCACTCCAACGGGAGCCGCGAAAACCTTATTTGTAGTGTAAACGCCTGCCGCAGTGCAAACATCGTCTGCAACAATAAGCGCAAGGTCAAGTTTATTCTTGTTTTTGCGAAAACCTGCGTGAACGCCTGCTGCCTTAAAGCCTGCCGCCGCGCAGATACCGCCGTCAATGGCTGTAATATTGTATTCCATATTTTTAAATCCTTTCTGTCAGATAAGTCCGCCGTCTATGCCGAGAATTTGTCCCGTTACATATGAGGCACTTGCGAGAAAATATATACATTCCGCCACTTCACGCGGTGTACCCATACGGCACATCGGAACATCCTCGCAGAACGCCGCCAGATCCTCGGGTGAAACATTTTTATTCATATCGGTGTCAATAACTCCGGGAGCAACACAGTTCACTCGAACGCCCGACGGAGCAACCTCTTTTGCAAGTGCCCTTGTGAAGCCGATTATCGCCGCTTTTGAGGTTGAATACTGCACCTCACATGATGCTCCGACCTGTCCCCATATTGAGGAGACATTGACAATACTTCCCTTGTGTTCACGAAGCATATACGGCAGCGCATAGCGCGTGCAATCCATCGTGCCGTAAAGATTCACGTCAAAGAGTCTGCGCTCACGTTCAATTGAAAGCTCACCGAAAAGCGTCATTTCATCAATCGCCGCATTATTTATAAGTGCATTGAGTTTGCCGTCAAACGATACCGCAAAGTCAACAAGTGCCTTACATTCATCGCTCTTTCCGACGTCAGCCTTGAATATATGTGCTTCTCCGCCCTTTTGATTTATCAGAGCCGCAAGCTCATTCGCCGCCGACTCGGAACTGTTGTAATTGATGATAACACGCCATCCGCGCTCACCGAAATACTCAGCTGTGGCACGTCCGATTCCGCGTGACGCTCCTGTTATGAGAACGGTCTGCATGATTAGAACGCAGGCGGAACCATTGTAAGTCCCGTTGCTTCGGGAAGTCCGAAGCGGATGTTCATATTCTGAATCGCCTGACCTGCCGCGCCCTTGACCATATTGTCGATGCAGGAAGAAATTATCAGTGTATCGCAGTGGTCGTCACGGTGAAGCGAGATATCGCACATATTCGACATACGAACATTTTTAATGTTAGCATACGCGCCTGCTTTTTCGATGCGTACAAAACGCTCATCCTTGTAAGCATCACGCCAGATTGCGTCTATCTGCTCGGCGGTGAGTGCCTTACCCTTTTCGTTAAGGGTTGCATATATAGTAGATTCAATACCACGGTTCGCAGGAAGAAGATGCGGCACAAATGTAACCTTCACAGCCTCGCCCGAAAGCTCGGAGAGTGTCTGCTCGATCTCGGGAGTGTGACGGTGTGCGCCTGCCTTATATGCGGCAAACGCTTCGTTCGTGTCGGGATAATGTGTACCCTGCGTAAGTCCGCGTCCTGCGCCTGTAACGCCCGATTTTGAGTCGATTATGATATGTGAAAGATCAATGATGCCTGCCTTTATCGCCGGCATAAGCGCAAGCGATATCGAGGTGGGATAACATCCGGGATTACCGATTATCGGCGCATCCTTGATCTCGTTGCGGTGAAGCTCGGGAATACAGTAAACCGCCTTTTCGTGAAGCTCGGGATGCTTGTATTCCTTGCCGTACCACTTATTATAGTCAGCCTCGTTGTGTAAACGGAAGTCAGCACCAAGGTCGATAAGAACTGCGCCTGCATCCTTACATTTGAGTGCCATTTCCTCTGAAACGCCGTGAGGAACGGAAGCGAAAACCACGTCACAGCGCGGAATTATCGCATCAACGCTCTCAAGCGTCATCGGGAGAACTTCTTTTAAATTGGGATATATATCATCAATTCTCTGTCCCTCGTAAGATACAGACGAAACCGCCTCTATCTTCACCTCGGGATGATTTACGAGCAAACGTGCAAGCTCCGCACCTGCGTAACCCGTCGCGCCGATTATTCCGACTTTAATCATTTGTTAACCTCCAAAAATTTGTCAACAAGCTCTATCTGATAAAGCACCGATTCCTTTGCAGGACCGCCGCGTACCTTACGTCCGTTAACGCAGTTCATAAGGTCGATCGCCTCATAAACATCGGATTCAAATATATCGCAGACAGCCTTATATTCGTCAAGTGAAAGCTCCTCAAGAGTTTTAGAGTTGTCAATACAGTAAGCAACGAGCGTACCCGAAACCTTGTAAGCATCGCGGAACGGCATACCCTTTTTAACAAGATAGTCCGCGCAGTCGGTTGCATTGATAAAGCCCTGTGCCGCCGCACGGCGAAGTCTGTCTGCACGAACGGTCATCGTTGCGAACATCGAGGTGAACACCTCAAGCGAAATGAGAGTGTTGTCAATAGCATCGAAAATTGCTTCCTTATCCTCCTGCATATCCTTGTTGTATGCAAGCGGAAGCGATTTCATCATCGAATAAAGCGCCATCATGTCGCCGTACACTCTGCCCGTTTTACCGCGAACAAGCTCGGCAACGTCGGGGTTTTTCTTCTGCGGCATGATCGACGAACCGGTTGAAAACGCATCATCAAGCTCAATGAAACCGAACTCGGACGAGCACCAAAGAATGATCTCCTCGGAAAAACGGCTCATGTGCATCATAAGCAGCGAAAGGTCGGACGCAAGCTCAAGCACGAAGTCACGGTCGGAAACGCCGTCGATAGAGTTCTCGGTAACCTTGGGGAAACCAAGCAGCTCGGCAACGCGCTCACGCCTGATAGGATACGTCGTCGAAGCCAGCGCACCCGAACCGAGCGGCATAACGCTTGTACGACGTTCAGTGTCACAAAGACGATCATAGTCACGCATGAGCATCTGTGCATACGCAAGAATGTAATGAGCGAACGTGACCGGCTGTGCACGCTGAAGATGTGTGTAGCCTGCCATAACAGTGTCGGTGTGAAGCTTCGCCTTATCGCTTATAGCCTCGAGCAGACCGAGTACACGTGCCTTTATCTCTTTTATTTCGTCGAGCAGATACATACGAACATCGAGCGCCACCTGGTCGTTACGGCTTCGCGCTGTGTGAAGTCGTTTACCGGTGTCACCGATACGGCTTGTAAGTATAGTTTCGATATTCATATGAATATCCTCGGCGTCAATTGAAAATTCGATCTTACCGTCCTCAATATCGGCGAGGATCTCACGCAGTGCAGCGACTATTTTTTCGGATTCGCTCTTGTCTATAATACCGCACTCACCGAGCATTGTTGCATGAGCAATCGAGCCGTTTATGTCCTGGCGGTACATACGTCCGTCAAAGGAAATTGAGGAATTAAAATCGTTAACACGTGAATCGACGTCCTTTTTGAAGCGTCCTTGCCAAAGTTTCATAGGTTATACGGCAGGTTATCCTGCATCCTTTCGTTTGTTATAATAAAAACGTATGCTTGGGAAAAGATAAACCTCTCCCAAGCTATGTTGTTTTTGCTGAAAATTTATATTATACGATTATCTCTTTGAATCGAGCTTTGCCTTAACCTTGATCGGCAGACCAAAGAGGTTGATAAAGCCTGCGGCATCAGCCTGGTTGTAGTCCTCATCCTCACCGAAGGATGCAGTCTGCTCGTCATAGAGGGTGTACGGAGATGTAACGCCTGCGTTGATGATGTTGCCCTTGTAGAGTTTGAGAGTTACGTCACCGGTAACAGTCTCATTAACCTTGTCAACGAATGCACAGAGTGCCTCACGCAGAGGTGTGAACCACTGACCGTTGTATGTAAGGTCAGCCATTTTGGGAGCGATCTGTGCCTGCATGAAGTGGAAGGTTTCCTTATCAAGGCAGATGGTTTCGAGAACATTGTGAGCCTTGTAAAGAATAGTACCTGCAGGAGTTTCGTAAACGCCGCGGCTCTTCATGCCGACAAGACGGTTTTCAACGATGTCGAGAAGTCCGATACCGTTAGCGCCGCCGATTTCGTTAAGAGCGGAAACCAGCTCAACTGCGCCCATTTTCTTGCCGTCAAGTGCGGTCGGAATACCCTTTTCAAAGTGAATCTTAACATAAGTGGGCTTATCGGGAGCCTGCTCGGGAGAAACGCCGAGCTCAAGGAAGCCTTCCTTGTTGTACTGCGGCTCGTTTGCAGGGGATTCGAGATCCATACCCTCGTGAGAGAGATGCCAAAGGTTCTTGTCCTTTGAGTAGTTGGTCTCACGGTTTATCTTAAGAGGAATGTTGTGTGCTTCTGCGTAGTCGATCTCCTCGTCACGGGACTTGATATCCCATTCACGCCAGGGAGCGATGATCGCCATATCAGGAGCAAACGCCTTGATGGTCAGCTCGAAACGAACCTGGTCGTTACCCTTACCGGTACAGCCGTGACAGATTGCGTCAGCGCCCTCAGCAAGCGCGATTTCAACAAGACGCTTTGCAATGCAGGGACGAGCATGAGAAGTACCGAGCAGATAGTCCTCATACTTTGCGTCAGCCTTAAGGCAGGGCCAGATATAGTTTTCGATGTAATCCTGCTTGAGATCCTCAATATAGAGCTTGGAAGCGCCGGTCTTTATAGCCTTTTCCTCGAGTCCGTCGAGCTCAGTTCCCTGTCCAACGTCACCCGAAACCGCGATAACCTCGCAGTTGTTATAATTTTCCTTCAGCCACGGAATGATGATAGATGTATCAAGTCCGCCCGAATATGCAAGAACTACTTTTTTAATGTTTTTCTTATCCATGATATGTACCTCGTTTTGTGAATTTTTATTTATGTATATATTATACACCTCACACTGCATAAAATCAAGATTTCAGATGCATAAGATGTATAATTATTCATCGCATTCTTTTATTCAAAAGTCATAAATATGTATAAAAACACTGCATACAGCCTTAATTTATGCAAAAACATTACTTTGCCGGCAACTTTTGAATAACATCTTATATTATACCCTATATCGTTAGAAAAATCAAGGTGATTTTTTAAAAAAATTGAGTAAATTATTATATGTCGCAATATTATTTTTGATATGCACCTATTTACGTGGGAAATGACTCAAAAAGTAATTCAGAAAGGATTGATAATATTGAATAAATTTATAAAAGCCGCTCTGTCGGCAATGTTATTCATGACACTTGCTGTAACGTGCAGAGCCGACAGTGAGCTTCGCTGGTACTGCAAATATAATGAAGCACACACGCAGCCGCCTTTACCGAGTGAATTTTCATTCATCGAAGACCTCGGCGGTTACTATATCGACCGCGAGCACGGCGACAACTCCGCTGAAAAGGTAATCTACCTCACGTTCGACGTCGGCTATGAGAACGGCAACGTCGCAAAAACGCTTGATATATTAAAGAAGCACAACGCACCGGGAACATTCTTCATCCTCGAGCACGTCATAACAAAAGAAACCGAGCTTGTCAAGCGTATGTTCGCCGAAGGACACACCGTTGCAAATCACACAATGTCTCATAAAAACATGGCAAACGCAGATCGCGCCGCATTTGAAACCGAACTATATGGACTTGAAAACCTCTGCAAAGATATAACGGGCGGCACAATGGCAAAGCTTTACCGTCCGCCTGAGGGCTGCTTCTCAAAATCGAATATGGAAATACTTTCCGACATGGGTTATAAAACAATATTCTGGAGCTGCGCTTATGCAGACTGGGACAACAAGAACCAGCCAAGCCCCGAATCTGCGCTCAAAAAGCTGACAAGCCGTCTGCATAACGGCGAAATACTCCTCCTCCATCCAACCTCAGCAACAAATGCTGCGATACTCGATGAATTCATGACAAAGCTTGAGTCGGACGGTTACCGCTTTGCGTCAATTACTGAATTATGCGGCGGATTATAATATTGCTGATTTTAATCAGTGTAACACTCCTACCTCTGCGTGCGGATGAACAGTTAGCAGATGTATATTTTTCCTATGAAAACGAAGAAAAACGCATCTCACTCACCTTCGATGACGGTCCACACTATAAATACACCGCCGAAATACTCGACATTCTCGATGAATACAACATCAAAGCGACATTTTTTGTTGTAGGACAGCTTGCAGAAAAATATCCCGAGCTGATACTGCGCGAAATCTCGGAGGGACACGAGGTTGCAAGCCACACCTGGTCACACGCACATCTCAATATGCTTTCAGATAAATCGCTCGAGGATGAAATATACGCAACCGAGGAGCTTTTATATGAGCTTGCAGAATACCGCCCGACACTTCTGCGGCCGCCCGAGGGCAAGTACGGAGACAATCTTCTGCGTGTCGCCGGCAAGCTTGACTATGAAGTGATACTTTGGACCGTTGACACCCGCGACTGGGCACACACGCCGAGCGAAACCATTGTAAACACCGTCCTCGAAAACACAGAATCGGGCTCGATCATCCTCTGTCACGATTTCATCGGCGGCGAAAGTCCCACACCGGCGGCACTGCGTGAGTTCATCCCAAAGCTAATAGAAAACGGCTACGAATTCGTAACCGTCTCTGATTTGATATTTTCTGCAGAATAATTATTCGATAGCGTACTTCTCCGAGCAAGCACGATACTCATCCATAAAGGAATGCTCGTTCTTGAGATCGGAGAGGTACTTATGCATATCGTAAGACTGCTCTGCCGCCTTGATCATACAAGCTGCGATATTGGAGCAGTGGTCGGATACACGCTCATAGTTTGTGAGAAGATCGGAGAGGATAAAGCCAAGCTCGATCGTACATTTTCCACCCTGGAGACGGTCGATGTGCTTCTCTCTGATCTTTTCCTTAAGATCGTCAATAACCTGCTCAAGCGGTTCAACGTGTGTTGCCGCATGGAGATCGTTACGGATAAGCGCATCAATAGTAAGTGTGAGTATTTCTGAAACCGCCATAGAAATTGTGCGAAGCTCTTTCTGTGCTTCGGGCGAGAAAGTGATACCCTTTTCGCTCATTTCCTTCGCCGCTTCCTGAATGTTTACAGCGTGGTCACTGATACGCTCAAGGTCACCGATGTTATGAAGCAGGCGTGTCGCAGTTTTGGAATCCTCTATAGACAGATCCTTCGAGGACAGCTTAACAAGATATGTACCGAGTCTGTCCTCATACTTATCGACTACATTCTCAATTTCGCGAATTTCCTCAGCCTTTGCATCTGTGTAAGTTTCAACGAGATCCATCGCTGTATTGATACTGTCAACCGAAAGCTCTGCCATCTTACCCATAACGGTTACACACTGTTCAAGAGCGAACGAGGGAGTCTGGAGAAAACGGTCGTCAAGCAGCGGCTGTTCCTCGGCAGTATTGACCTGTAACTTTTTGTTAGTGTCGCGAATCGTAAGCTCGGCAAGTCTTCCGAGAAGCTTATAGAACGGAAGAAGAAGTATCGTGGTCGATACATTGAATATCGTATGCGTTATCGCAATGGTTGTGGAGGTTACAGAAACCTTATCGAGTCCAAAATCAAAGATTGCGTCAAGCGCATAGTAAGCGATGAGGAATACAACCGTTCCAATAACATTGAAGTAAAAATGTACTGCAGCGGTACGTTTAGCGTTTTTGCCTGCACCGATAGTCGAGATCATAGCTGTTGTTGTACTACCGATATTCTGACCCATAATCATCGGAATCGCCGCACCGAACGAGAGTGCACCGGTTGCCGAAATAGCCTGCATAATACCGACAGAAGCAGAGGACGACTGCATAATTGTCGTAATAACTGCACCTGCGACAATACCGAGTACGGGATTTGTAAAGAGTGCGAGAAGCTGTGCAAAGCCTTCGTTATATTTAAGCGGTGCAAGCGCTTCGGTCATCATCGTCATACCAAACATAAGAACTGCAAAGCCGATGAAAATTCCGCCGATGTCTTTCTTGCGGCTGTTCTTGCAGATCATTATCATGAGTATGCCGATAAATGCAGAAATCGCCGCGAGATTGTTAGCCTTGAATATTTCGATATACCATGCTCCACCGGAATCTCCGCCGGCAAGAGTGAGTATCCATGCGGTTGCGGTCGTACCGATATTGGCACCCATAATGATACCAATCGCCTGCGTAAGCTTCATAATACCCGAGTTTACGAAACCGACCACCATAACCGTTGTCGCACCCGAGGACTGAATTACCGCTGTAACAATCGCGCCGAGTAAAACGCCCTTGATAGGATTGCTTGTAAGCTTTTCGAGTATACGCTCAAGCGAACCGCCGGCACTTTTTTCAAGTCCCTTGCCCATGTGGTCCATACCGAAAAGGAAAAGCGCAACGCCGCCGAAAAGCGAGAGGAAATTAAAGATGTCAAGTGAGCCGTCTTCCTCCTCTTTGGATTCTTCGGAAGCTTCGTTATTCGGAAGCGACTGTTCGGCACCGTCCGGATTCTGTTCGGAATTATCCGAAGTTGACGGCTCCTGCTCCAACGCGGACTCAAGTGTCGTATCACTCGACTCACCGTTAGCCGCAGCAGATACACCGACCGCGCCGAATACGAGAATCATCACCGCAATAAGCATTGCAAATAATCTCATCGTATAAGTTTTTGTCATAGTCATTTGTCTCCTGTATTCAAATCATCTTTATTAACATCATAAAATTCAACGCGAACCGTCGTACCCTCTCCGATACGGCTGTCAATCGATATTTTTGCGTTATGTCGCTCGGCAACGTGCTTGACAATCGCAAGTCCAAGTCCCGTACCGCCCGTTGCCTTTGAACGTGACTTGTCAACGCGGTAAAAACGCTCGAACACACGTCCCTGATGCTCGGTTTCGATACCGATTCCCGTGTCGCTCACAGTAACAATCGCAGTGGGATCACCATAACCGTGCGCAGGTGACGTCACCTTTACATTAACCTCACCGGCTTTGCGGTTATAGCGTATACCGTTATCAATAAGGTTATAAATAAGCTCGGTAAGCTCGCTCGGAACGCCCAAAACTTCGCTTCGCTCGCCCTCAACACGGAGAGTGACACCGTGCTGTTCTGCGCTCATTTCGAGCATATCGCGGCATTCGAGAGCAATCTTCAGTAAATCAACCCTCTCAAAGATATCGCCGTCGGGTGCTTCGTCAAGCTTCGAAAGTTTGATTATATCGGATATAAGTGCGAGCATACGCTGACTTTCCTTGCGTATACGACCTGCAAAAACAGGCGCATCATCTCCCCTTGCCATGCCAGATTCAATAAGCTCGGCATAGCCGGAAATTGAGGTCAGCGGAGTTTTTAATTCGTGTGAAACATTCGCAGTAAACTCCTGCTTGATGCGGTCAATTTCAGAGCGTTCGGAAACATCAAGAAGCAGTCCGATACGTCCAACCTGCTCCGCGCTCGAAACAACGTGATTTACGTGCAGCTGAAGATCACGTCCGCCAAGAGTGAGATTTACCGAATCCGCCTGCTCTATACAGTCACAGATCTCACGGCTCTCGCAAACCTCGCTTATATGCTTTCCGGCACATTCCTCTCGCGGCACAGATGAAGCAAGCCACGAATATGCACTCTCATTCAGCATGATAACACGCAAATCATTGTCGAGAATTATCAGTCCTTCATCCATGTTATTGATTATGGTGGACAGTCTGTTTTTCTCTTTCGCAACTCGCGCAAGCTGTTTTTCAATCTCACACTGCTGTGCGTTTATCATCTCAAAGAATGGCGCAAGCTCCGGATATTTTTCAGCCTCTAATGAATCCGGCTCCGCCACTTGACGGTATTCCCTCTGTGCAGAATGCGAAATATACGATGCCGCAATGCACGCAATCAATATAACCGCGCCGAGGGTTATAACAATCGGCAATGTAAAAATAATCACCGAAGTGAAATCCTCGATATCGCCGGTCTTAAATTTCGAAAGCAGTGTCATGAAAATAACGCAGGCAGGTATGCCGATTATCCATGAAGCGACCGCAATCAAAATAAATATAATTCTTAGCTTTTTCTTCATAAATCCATCAGTCGCCGAGCTTGTAACCAACGCTTCGGACAGTCTTTATAGCACCGCCGCATTCGCCGAGCTTCTGACGCAGAGTTTTGATGTGCATATCAACCGTACGCGATTCACCCTCGTAATCGTAACCCCAAACCTCCGAAAGAAGTCTGTCGCGGCTCATAACGATATTGATATTGAGAAGAAGATATTTTAAAAGCTCATATTCCTTGTACGTAAGATCAACGTCCTCGCCGCATGAAGTTACACGCCTTGAAGAATCGTCCATTGTAATATCGCCAAACATATAAACCGAACGCTGATTCTGCTCCGTTTTTTCGGCTGACTGCGTACGACGTAATAACGCCTTGACTCTGGAAACAAGCTCCATAATACCAAACGGCTTTGCAAGATAATCATCTGCGCCCATATCAAGTCCGCGAACTTTGTCAAGCTCGGTCGTTTTCGCCGTAACCATCATGATCGGTATGTTTTTGGTGCGTTCATGCGAGCGCAATTTTTTGAGCAGTACAAGACCGTCATCGCCGGGGAGCATGATGTCAAGCAGTATAAGACGCGGAAGTGAAGTTTCAAGTGCCGCCATTAAAGCCTCACCGTCGGCAAAACCACACACGTCATATCCGCTGTTTTTTAAGGCATAGCTTTCCATTTCACGGATGTTTTCATCATCTTCAACGATAAATATCATTATGTCCTCCTTATCCGCATCTCGCGGTTGTCGCTTTTTGCGGTTTCCCGCCGTCTTTTAAAAGCGCATTTTACAAAAAATTTTCATATACGCTATCATAATATCATTTTTATGTATTATTTATAAGAGGTTCTGTGTAAAAATTTCGTAAATTCCTCACACTCTTGACATTTTTAGCTTTCTATATTATAATATTGTTATAATTTGCTTACAGTAAAAATATTGCGAGGACATGACCATGCCTGATAATCGTATTATTGAAATTTTCGATTCCACCCTGCGTGACGGTGCACAGGGCGAGGGGATATCCTATTCCGTCAGAGATAAACTTTATATAATCAAAGCGCTCGATGAATTTGGTGTTGACTATATCGAGGCAGGTATTCCTGCTTCCAACCCGAAGGATACCGAGTTTTTTGAGCGTGCACGTGATCTCTCGCTCGTTAAGGCGAAGCTCTGTGCCTTCGGTTCAACACACCGAAAAAATCTTTCACCCGAGGAAGATCCTAACCTTAACGCACTTCTCCATGCAGGAACACCATGCGTCGCCGTTTTCGGAAAGGCACATCTTCTCCATGCAGAGCGCGTACTCGGTGTCAGTGATGCTGAAAATCTCGATCTCGTCGGAACGACAATCGAATATCTCAAAGCGCATCTTGACGAGGTTATTTTCGACGCGGAACACTTTTTCGATGGCTTTGCATACGATCCCGATCACGCACTTGCCATAGTCAAAGCCGCATTCGATGCCGGTGCTGACTGCGTAACCCTCTGCGACACCAACGGCGGTACACTTCCCGAGCGTATTGCAGAATTCACGTCACTCGTCTGCGAGAAATTCCCCGGCAAGCGCATCGGTATACATACACATGACGATTCCGGACTCGCTGTTGCATCCGCGATGTCTGCAGTCAAATCCGGGGCGTCAATGGTACAAGGCACATTCACGGGTATCGGTGAGCGCTGCGGAAACTGTGATCTCAGCGTGATAATCCCGAATCTCACGCTCAAATACGGTATGCAGTGCGGAACACCTTCTTCGGTTAAGCTTGGATCGCTTATGGAAACCGCCAGACGTATATCCGACATCTCCAACATCGCGACGCGTCCGACAAAACCATATACCGGCAAATCCGCATTCACACACAAGGGCGGTATGCACATTGATGCAATCGAAAAGCTCGACGGCGCATATGAGCATATAAATCCCAAGCTCGTCGGAAACAAGCGCAGACTTTTAGCCTCCGAGGTATCGGGACGCACAACAGTGGTCAAGCTTGCACGTCAGGTCATTCCGGGCCTTGAGCGCACATCTCCCGAAGCCACACTTATCACCGAAAGACTGAAAGAGCTTGAACACGAGGGATATCAGTTTGAAGCCGCGGACGCAAGCTTTGAGCTGCTCATCCGTAAGCTCGCCTGCGATTATAAGCCGCACTTTGACGTTGTACTCTACAAAACGACCGACGATTTCCCATCAACGGACGGAAAGCTTCAATCCTCAGCAATGGTACAGGTTGAAGTCGGCGGCAACACGGAAACCTCTGCCTCACTCGGAAACGGTCCCGTAAACGCGCTCGACATCGCATTAAAGCGTGCGCTCACGGTATTTTACCCCGTTTTATCAGAGGTTAAACTTACCGACTTTAAGGTGCGCGTTCTCGAAGCTAACTCAACAACCGCCGCAAAGGTACGAGTCCTCATCGAATCAACCGACTCACACCGTGTATGGACGACCGTCGGCGTGTCGCACGACATAATCGAAGCAAGCTTTATAGCCCTCGCCGATGCGCTTGAATATAAGCTCTCGATGAGCGAAAATCAACCGACAAATAAATAAAGCAAAACGACTGCCGTTGTAAATGCGACAGTCGTTAATTTTTTGTATATCAAGCGGCAGGATCCTGCTTCGGCTTCGGTATATGCGAGAGCCATTTTCCGCTGTGTACACGCCACGCAAACATGAGGCCGCGGAAAATCCAGTCAAGCACCATTGCGATCCATACGCCGATTATACCAAGACCGAATCTGACACCGATTATATATGAAAACAGCAGTCGGAAGCAGATCATAGATGCTATCGAAACGATCATCGTGAAACGTACATCACCTGCCGCACGAAGCGCATTCGGCGTAACGAACGATGGGGACCAAAGGAATATGGCAAGGCCGTCGTGGATAGTGATAAGTATAGCCGCAAGCTTCAGCGTTTCGGCTGAAAGATCGTAAAAACGAAGTGTCAGCGGCAAGCTTACAATTATAGCTATCTCAATTATTGCAGTAAGCAGGAAGCTCACCTTCATCAGCTTTTTGCGGTAATAATTCGCCGCATCAAGATCGCCTGCACCTATACACTGCCCGACGACCGTAACCATCGCAAGACAGACCGCGTGACCGGGGATACATCCGAGCGTATCGAAATTGTTTGCAACCGAGTTTGCGGCAAGCTGTATTTCACCGAATCCCGATATCATCGAGATGACCAGTATTCGTCCGAGAGTGAAGAAGCCGTTTTCAAGTCCGTTCGGGATGCCGATTCCGAGCATTCGCTTTATAGTTCCGAGGCTTACCTTGAATCGCTTCAGATAATCTATGTAAACGTCGCGTTTTTTGTTCGCGATTATAACGCCGAGAATGAGCATACCGACAAAACGGGACACTGTCGTTGAAATAGCGGCACCTGCAACACCCATCTCAAAAACGAAAATAAGCAGTGCATTTCCGCAGATGTTTACCACGTTGACAATCAAGGATGCCTTCATCGTAATTCCCGATTCGCCCGTGGTACGAAACAGTGCGGCAAAGGCATTGTAAAGTGCAATAAACGGGAAAGAGATTGAAACGATTGCAAAATATGTCAGTGCACTGTTCATCGTTTCAGCTTCAAGCGTACCGAAAATCAGCTTCAGAATCGGAGCGCGAAGAAAATAGCAAACCACAGCAAGCAAACAGGATATCGAGCCCGAGATAAGCAAAAGATGCTTTGCCATAACGCGCACGGACGAATAATCCGAATTTCCCGATCTTATCCTTACAAATCCGATCTCACGTGCACAGATAACAGCACCGCCAGTCGCAAGAGCCGAAAAAATATTGATCATCAAAAGGCATATCATGTCAACGAGCGAAACGCCCGAAACAGCACTCTCGCCGAGGTTTGAGACCATCATCGTATCGAATATTCCCACCGAAGCGGCAAGTGCCTGTTCAACAACAAGCGGTAATATCAGCTTTTGCAGATCTGTATTCGAAAAAATCGTATACTTCTGTGCAGAAGCAGCACTTTTCACGAAATCATCTTCTTTCCTTTTCCTAAAAATTCAAGCAGATTAAATGTTGCGTTCCACCCAGTCCGCCGCAAGGTCAGCCCATCCACGGATATCTTCTCTGTCAAGCGCAAGACCGAGACCGTGTTTGCCGTGAGGATAAATGTGCATCTCAAACGGTATACCGTTGTCGCGCAGCTTTTCTCCGAACACAAGCGAATTTTTGACGTTTACACAGTCATCGTCCGAGGTGTGCCATAAGAACACCTTCGGCGTTTCGGGAGTGACATGATTGTTAAGCGAGAAATATGCGCCCTCTCTCGGGTAACGCTTTTCGCCAAGAAGATGCTTACCGCTTCCCGTGTGAGCGAAGCTGTCAATGACCGATATAACGGGATAGCAAAGTATCGCACCGTTGGGCTTGCAGGACTGCTTGTCGATCTCATCCTGCGGCTCTTCACAAACGTCGGGGAGTGTAATCGTACAAGCCGCGAGATGACCGCCTGCCGACGAGCCCATTGTAACGATCTTATCGGGATCGATCATCCACTTGTCTGCATTTGCGCGTATGATCTTTATCGCACGCTGTGCATCGGCAAGAGGTGCCGGATCGCGGTTGGGATCAATACGGTAGTGAACGACCGCCGCGTGCATACCGCGCTTATTGAAAAACTCGGCATAAGGCTCGCCCTCATGAGCTGCACGACAATGATATCCGCCGCCGGGATAAATGATTATACACGGTAGCGGTTTATCCGTGTCGATAAAATAAGTCGTCATCATATTAGGAGTTTCTGCACCTTCAAGATAGTGCGGAATGTTGTTTTCCCAAAGCTTTATTTCCATAAGTGTATCCTCACATTTCCTCATCTGTAAATTTGATCTGCATCTTATCAATATCGAATTCTTCAAGCAGCACGGATGCGGCAGGAATTTTAATCTTGTGATACTTTGATGCATTTGCAATGTGTCCTTCAAAATCACGCATTAATGAAGTAACCCTTTGTCCGCGCTTCATCTGCATTACTTGAACACCAACCGAGCTTCTCGTGGTCTTTTCCGGAATCAGCTCACTCTTAAGCGATATAGCCCTGTTAGCATTGTTAACGATCATCACCTCGCATGGCGCTGTAAGATACATAGCACCTGCAAGCGGCGACGAATCGGAATATGCCGCTGTCAGCTTGCGGCGGTTAGTCTTGGTCTGATATGCACTTATCGGCACACGCACGCCTTTACCGTTTTCAAACACGAACAGCATATAAGCATCGTCTTTATACTCTGTCAGCACAGCCATCGCCGCAACGTGCTCGCCCTCGTCAAAGCCAAGCTTCGCAGGGATATAGTCGCCGAGCTGGGAAGCTTTCACATTGTCGAAATCGTCGATCTTCGCCTTGTAGCACTGCGCCTTATCGGAGAAGAAGATCACCTCGGCGATATTCTCGGTATCCTGCTCATGAACGATAACGTCACCGTCCTTTAATTGCTGAACATCACTTCCGCGAAGCGACTGCGGAGTTATCTTCTTAAAGTAACCGTCACGCGTGAGATAAACGCGCACGTTATAATTTTCAACCTCACTCTCCGGCTCATAAACCTCGATATCATCGGGATAAATAAGCTGTGTAAGGCGCGGCTTTCCGTATTTCTTTTTGATCTCACGAAGCTCATTTGCAATATGCTCACGAACCTTTATATCGTCGCCAATCTTCGCTTCAAGCTCGGCAATTTCCTTTTGAAGTGTTTCAATCTCCTTGATTCGATTGATAATGTACTCGCGGTTAAGATAACGAAGCTTTATTTCCGCGATATATTCTGCTTGAATCTCATCAATACCGAAGCCTGCCATGAGGTTTGGAACAACATCCGCTTCGAGCTCGGTTTCACGGACAATCTTTATCGCCTTGTCAATGTCAAGCAGTATCTTACCAAGTCCCATAAGAAGATGGAGCTTGTCCTGTTTTTTCTTAAGCTCATACGAAAGTTCACGGCGTACACAGCTCATACGGAAGCGTATCCACTCGTTAAGAATCTCGATAACGCCCATTTGACGCGGTGTACCGTCGATAAGTACGTTAAAGTTACAGTTGAAATTATCCTCAAGCGATGTCATCTTGAAGAGCTTGGTCATAAGCTTATCGGGATCAACACCGCGGCGAAGATCAAGCGTCAGCTTAAAGCCGGAAAGGTCAATTTCATCGCGGAAATCAACGATCTCCTTGAGCTTACCCTCTTTAACAAGATCGGTGATACGGTTCATAATAAGCTCAATCGAGGTTGAATACGGAATCTGCGTTATGTCGATGCAGTTGTCCTTTTTCTCGTAATTGTATCTTGAACGAAGCGTAACACCGCCGCGTCCCGTCTGCATGATCTCGCGCATCTTGTCGCGGTCATATATGATATACGCACCGCCCGGAAAATCGGGAGCCTTGATGATGTCGAGCATCTTTTCAACCGGTGTATCGGGACGGCGAAGAAGCTGTATCGCACCGTCACATATTTCGCCGAGATTGAACGAGCAGATGTTACTTGTCATACCAACCGCGATTCCGAGATTGGGCGTCACAAGCACATTCGGGAATGTCGTCGGAAGAAGCACCGGCTCCTTCATTGTGGCATCGTAGTTGTCAACCATGTCAACGGCATCCTTGTCGATGCCGCGGAAAAGCTCCGAACAAAAAGAATCGAGCTTGACTTCAGTATAACGCGAAGCGGCATACGCCATATCACGGCTGTACTGCTTACCGAAGCTTCCCTTTGAATCAACAAAAGGATGCAAAAGTGCCTCATGTCCGCGAGTTAAGCGAACCATGGTTTCATAGATCGCCGCATCACCGTGAGGGTTCAGCTTCATCGTCTGACCGACGACGTTTGCGGATTTGGTACGTCCGCCCGTGAGCAGTCCCATTTTGTACATCGTGTAAAGCAGTTTTCGGTGAGAGGGCTTGAAGCCGTCAATCTCGGGAATTGCGCGGTCGCGGATGACATACATCGCGTACGGCATGAAATTTGTGCGTATGGTGTCGGTTATCGCCTGATCTGTGATCTCGGCGGTTATACCGCTTGTAGTGCGCTTGATTTCTTTCTGTTTGCGTGCCATCGTTGTTCTCCGTTTCGTTCTAAATTTGGGCGTTTATAATTTAATGATCTCGTGTCCCGCCGCCTTGAGCATACGGTTATATACGGCAAGACCGATTCCCGTTTTATCGGGGACTTTTACGTAAAAAACATCACAGTTATACGTGTCAATTTCACGAAGCATTTTAAAAAGGCTGTGGGCTTCGCACTTGAGCGTGTGCTCACCGAGTGAAACACAGGCTATCTCAAGAGAAGAAAATCTTTCCATTTCATCTTCAAACAAGAGTATTCCGATTTTCTCAGTTTCAGCCTGCTTTTTGAGAAACTCATATATTTTTTCGTCAGTGCCGTCAAGCATTATAAGTCTTGTATCCGGCGCATAGTGACGGTATTTCATTCCCGGCGCAAGAGGACGTTCACCTTTTTCAAGCTTACCGCTTATTGCCTTGTCGAGCGTTACATCGCCAATACTTGAGAGCATCTCAACGGTTATACCTCCGGGACGAAGAAGCGTCATACCGTTATCGTCTATCTTAACAATCGTCGATTCAACGCCGATATCCGCTTCATCTCCGGCAATTATCATGTCAATACGCCCGGTCATATCCGCAATAACGTGATCGGCACAGGTCGGGCTCGGTTTACCCGATATATTCGCGCTCGGCGCAGCCACAGGAACACCTGCCGCCTCAATAAGCGCTCTCGCGGATTCACTTGACGGCACACGCACGGCAACCGTGTCAAGTCCGCCCGTAACAGTGTCAGGAATACACTCGCGTTTTGGTAAAACCACGGTTATCGGCCCCGGCATAAACGCTTCCGCAATACGCCAAAACAGATTATTTGTATGGCAGTATTTGTCTGCATCCTCAACCCTTGCAAGGTGTATGATCAAAGGATTATCGGACGGTCTGCCTTTAGCGGCATATATTTTAGCCGCCGCACTCGAGTCAAGTGCATTGCCGCCGAGTCCGTAAACAGTTTCAGTCGGAAAGGCAACAAGTCCGCCGTCACGCAGAATCTCACCTGCCGCCTTGAATATATCGTTGTTTATTTTTTCATCACTGCATAAACGTGATATTACGGTGTCCATGTTTGTCCTTTCGGTAAGTTTAATTTAACTGTTTGCAAGCTTCGCCGCAGTATCGGCAGTTGCAAGCGCGGTGAGCATTTCGCCGATGTCACCGTTCAGAAATTCCTCGAGCGAGTGAAGCGTTACGCCAATACGGTGATCGGTCACGCGGCTCTGCGGATAATTATAGGTGCGAATACGCTCACTGCGGTCGCCCGTACCGACCTGACTCTTTCTCTCTGATGCAATTTTCGCATCCTGTTCAGCCTGCTTCATATCAAAAAGCTTGGTGCGCAGCAGCTTCATCGCCTTGTCACGGTTCTTAAACTGCGAGCGCTCGTCCTGACACTCGATAACGATTCCTGTTGGTTTATGCATAAGTCGTATCGCGGATTCGGTCTTGTTAACATGCTGACCGCCCGCGCCGCTCGATTTTATGGTTTCAATCTCAAGATCAGACTGATTTATTTCAATTTCAACATCCTCAGCCTCGGGAAGCACGGCAACAGTAGCCGTGGATGTCTGTATTCTTCCCTGCGATTCGGTAACGGGCACACGCTGTACACGGTGTACACCCGACTCAAATTTTAGCCTTGAATATGCGCCCTCGCCCTCAACCATGAAGCTGACTTCCTTGAAGCCGCCAAGCTCGGTTTCGTTGCAGGAAAGTATCTCTGTTTTCCAGCCGACGCTCGCAGCGTACATATTGTACATACGGTAAAGCACATATGCAAAAAGTGCCGCTTCCTCGCCGCCTGCACCTCCGCGTATTTCGATAATGACGTTTTTGTCATCGTTCGGATCGTGCGGAAGAAGCAATATCTGTAATTCCTGCTCAAGCGCCTGAAGCTGTTCTTTTAAAGAGTTAAGCTCCTCTCTTGCAAGCTCCTCCATTTCGGGATCAAGCTTTTCCGCGAGCATTTCCTCGGTTTCGGAGAGTTGACTCTCGCAGGCGATATATTCGCGGTATTTTTCAACTATGGGAGTCAAACGCTTGTGCTCACGCATGAGCTTCGTGTAACGCTCCTGATCGCTGATGACCTCCGGAAGCGAAAGCTCCTCTGCCATTTTTTCATAATTTTCTTCGGTTATTTTAAGTTTTTCAAACATATTACAGTTTCCCTTTTCAAAGTCAAAAAACAGTCACCGCGCACGGCTTTTTTCGTACGCGGAAATGTTAAATCAGAATTTCTATGACAACGCCGAGAAGCGCGGAGGTAATATACAAGAGTCCGAGCAAAGCGAAGTTCTGACGGTGTGAACGGTTCACCCTGAAAAGCACAAGCATACCAACGCCTGCACCTGCCGAAAGTGCCGCCGCAAGAGAGCCGAAGCCGAGAGTTCCCGAAACGAACAGCTCTGTTGCCACAACGCTTGCCGCACAGTTCGGAATAAGACCGATGAGTGCCGTCAAAAACGGTTGAAATATGCTGTCCGTCATCATAAGCACAGCGAGCTTGTCCTCGCCGATCAAGTCTATGACAAGATGCACAATAAAACTCGTCACAAACACAAACGCAAATATGGAAAGCCCCCTTTTGAGAGCCGCAGAAACAATACCGTTTCGGCTGTCGCAGTGTGAGCAGTGGTGATGTTCACCGCCCTCGTGTATATGCTCTCCGTGAGCGTGAACTTCTCGGTGTTTTGCTTTATCAAGCTTTGTTATACGGAAAATGAAGTTGACAAAAAATCCGACCGCCACAGCGTAAACAAACTTCACCGCAAGCAGCGGCAAAAACCATTTCACGCGCTCGGGACTTGCAAGCAGTATCGGAAAGGCTTCATCGCTCGTTGCAACAAAGACAGCACCAACAGTTCCTGCCGTTATAAGACGTTCCGCATAGAGATTCGCCGCGGCAA
This sequence comes from uncultured Lachnospiraceae bacterium, assembly GCA_964430755.1. Classification (GTDB taxonomy): domain Bacteria; phylum Bacillota; class Clostridia; order Oscillospirales; family CAG-272; genus Flemingiibacterium. Next base: position 33,621 of record CAYSFT010000003.1, read on the forward strand.
CGGAAAAACCGCACTGAGGGAATAGTCCGAGCGCCGCCGCACCGACAACACCTAAATTATCACTCGCAAGCACGCGGCGCACCTTATCCATCGCCTTATGCTCCACAGTCTCAATAAGCAGATATATGAGTAAAAGCAGAGGGAGCATATACCATGTATGCTCAAGCGTATGAGTCAGCGCATGAGTTAAATGATGAAAAAATTCTTGCATTTATCCTCCCGGTGGGATTTATTTCACACCAAACGCATAGATGGTGGTAGTATCGTACTTTTCGCCGACACGAAGCTTGGTCGAGGGGAAATTATCGTGATTGGGACTGTCCGGTGCGTGCTGCGTTTCAAGGCAAACCGCAAGTCCCGGAGCCTGCTTCATTCCACCCTTCATGGGAATCTCTCCGTTCAGTGCCACCGCAGTATAAAGCTGAACGGACGGCTGATCGGTAATAACGGACATCACACGTCCCGTTTTTTCATCGTAAAGCTCGACGGCCTTCTTCTGTGTTCCATCTGAATCGAGAACATAGTTGTGATCATAACCGCCGATGAGAGCCATCTGTGAATCAGAGGTATCACCGATACGTGCACCGATCGCCGTCGGAAGGTTGAAGTCAAACGGAGTTCCCTCAATACTGTAAAGCTTACCTGTCGGGATCAGTTTATCATTGATCTCGGTGATAGCCTTTGAGTCGATCATCAGCTCATGGTCGAAAACCGAACCCGAATCACAGCCACCGAGATTGAAATATGCGTGATTTGTCATATTGATGACGGTATCCTGGTCACAGGTCGCCTCATAGTGTATCTTAAGCTCGTTTTCATCGGTGAAGCTGTATGTCACCTTTACACGAAGCGTTCCGGGATAATTTTCCTCGGCATCCTCGCTGACAGTTGTCATGATAACGCCCTGCTCCCCGACCTTTTCATACGGTACGGTCTCCCAGATCTTCTTGTTAAAGCCGACGTTACCGCCGTGAAGATGAACCTTTCCGTTCTCGTTGAGAGCGAGCTGATATGTTATGCCGTTGAGCGTAAATCTGCCGTTAGCGATACGATTGCAGTAACGTCCGATAATAGCACCGTGATAACCGTTATCCTTAAGGTATCCCTCAAGATTATCAAATCCGAGAACCACGTCCGCTAACTTTCCGTCACGGTCGGGAACGAGGAGCGACTGAATGATACCACCCATCGTGAGTATCTTTACGGATGCACCGTTTTTATTTGTAAGCGTATATGCATAAACCTCACTTCCGCAAGGCTTTTTGCCGAAAAGTTCCTTTGTAATCATCAGAAAAAATTCCTCTTAAAATTTATTATTCTCCATATCCGTTCGGATTGAGCGTCTGCCAACGTGAGCTGTCGCGGCACATATCCTCGATACCGTGCTCTGCCTGCCAGCCGAGAATCTCACGTGCCTTTGCAGGATCTGCATAGCATTCATCAATGTCACCGGGACGGCGAGGTGCGATCTTGTAATTGATCTTCTTTCCGGTTGCAGCCTCGTAAGCCTTAACGATATCAAGCACAGAATATCCGTGTCCCGTTCCGACGTTGAACACATCAAGTCCCGGCTTCTTTTCAAGCCAATTGAGCGCCGCAAGATGAGCCTTGGCAAGGTCGACAACGTGGATGTAATCGCGTACACCGGTTCCGTCGTGAGTGTCGTAATCGTCACCGAAAACGGAGAGACATTCGCGCTTACCGATTGCAACCTGGGTGATGTACGGCATAAGGTTGTTCGGAATACCCGAGGGATCCTCGCCGATCATGCCCGATTCATGTGCACCGATCGGATTGAAATAACGCAGTATTGCTGTGTTCCATCCCTCGTCCGCCTTGTAAAGATCCTTCAGAATATGCTCGATCATGAGCTTGGTTTCGCCGTAAGGATTGGTTGCGGAATTTGGGAAATCCTCGCGAATCGGCACGGATGCAGGTTTGCCGTAAACAGTCGCCGAGGATGAGAACACAAGATTCTTGCAGTTATATTTTGCCATCAGCTCACAGAGATTGAGCGTGCTGATAAGATTGTTCTGATAGTAACGAAGCGGAATTGCACACGATTCGCCAACCGCCTTGAGTCCAGCAAAGTGGATAGCGGAGTCGATCTTTTCGGAAGCAAAAACCACCTCGAGGGCATTCTTATCGCAAAGGTCGACATTGTAAAACTTAAAATCTTTACCCGTGATCTCTCTGATGCGGTCAAGCACAACAGGCTTCGAATTACAGAAATTGTCGGCAATAACAACCTCCTTGCCGATGTTAAGAAGCTCAACAACAGTGTGCGAGCCGATAAATCCGGCGCCGCCGGTAACTAAAATGGACATATACTATCTCCTTACAAATTAACAAAATTTATTTCCAAAGGCCATCGGGATAAACGCCGCTCTCGGTCTGCGACTTAATAAACTCAACAAATTTCGGCTTATCCTCGGCATATGTAACGCCGTACCATTTTGCGCTCGTTTCAAGAACGGTTACATCACATTTACCCATGTCAATACGACTCTGAACGAGGAACGGCAGGAAGTACTCGGCTTTCATAGGATCACTCGCCTTCGGAAGCTCGTTAAGAAATTCAACAAAACCGTCACGAAGCATATCGAATATATCGGGAGTGAACGCCCAGCAATTCATCGAAACAACAGCCTTACGGTCAAGATCGTACCATGTGTCATTTTCGCAGTACTGAACAACACCGTCATTCTCCTGAATCTTTGTGCGCTCAACAACATTTTTAAGCTGACCGTTAACAACATCGCAGATACCGCGCGAAACGTAACCGTTCTCGGTGATTGTGTTTTCGAGGATGTAACCTGCCATTGCGAAATGACCTTTATCTTTAGCATCTGCCATCTTGTCATAAAGCTGCTTGAATGCGTCTCTGCCGTAAAAGTCATCGGAATTGATGATCGCAAAAGGCTCGTTTACAACATCCGCCGCCATAAGTGCCGCGTGTGCAGTACCCCAAGGCTTTGTGCGTCCCTCGGGAACAGTGAAGCCGGTCGGAATCTTGTCAAGAGCCTGGAAAACATACTCAACCTTTATCGCACCCTCGATGCGTGCTCCGACTGTTTCGCGGAAAATCTCATAGTTTTCCTCCTTGATGATGAAAACCACCTTGTCAAATCCTGCCCGGATCGCATCATAAATTGAAAAGTCAACAATAAATTCTCCGTGAGGTGTAACGGGATCGATCTGCTTGAGACCGCCGTAACGGCTTCCCATACCTGCTGCCATAATAACCAGTGTCATATCGTTTCTCCTTTAAGATAAATTATCAAAAATTACATGTTGCTTGTGTCAATGCCCATCTGTCCCATGAGCTTTTTGTTAAATTCCTCAGCCGTGTTGAAGCCCATCTTCTTCTGACGGTTGTTCATTGCGGCGATTTCAAGAATAATTGCGAGATTTCGTCCCGGCTTAACGGGAATTGTCGTTGTCGGGATCTTGATACCGAGGATTTCGGTATATTCCGATTCAAGCCCGAAGCGATCATACATTTTGCCCTGAACCCACGGCTCGAGATTGATTATAAGGTCGATTTTCTCGGTCAGCTTGACAGCACCCATACCGAAAATACGGCGAACGTCAACGATACCGATACCGCGAAGCTCAACATAGTGACGGATGATCTCGGGCGCACTTCCGACGAGTGTTTTTGCGGACACACGCTTAATTTCAACGGCATCATCAGCAATGAGACGGTGACCGCGCTTTACAAGCTCAATAGCCGTTTCCGATTTACCGACTCCGGAATCACCGAGAATGAGAATACCCTCGCCGTAAACTTCAACAAGTACACCGTGTCGTGTGAGACGCGGAGCAAGCTGTACATTAAGGAACGCAATAAGTGCCGCCATGAATGCGCTTGTCGTATCGGCTGTACGCAGTATCGGCACCTCGAAATATTCGCCAAGCTCAATAAACTCGGGAAAAACCTCAAGTGAGGACGAAATAACAACAGCAACCGGCTTGCTTTCAAGAAAACGCATGATAGAATTGCGGCGTTCGTCTTCGGTCATTGCATCAAGATATCTATGCTCAACCTTGCCGATTATCTGTATACGCTGCGGCTCATAGTGATCAAAAAATCCTGCAAGCTGAAGTCCGGGACGGTTAACATCCATAAGGTGAACAAGTATTTTTTCGCCATCTTCCGGAAGATAGAATTTTTCAAGTGAAAACTCGGAAATTATCTTTGAGAGTTCAACTGTATAAGCATCGGACATATCAAATCCATACGGAAAAGTTTTCCGCTTATCCTTTCGTGAATAGTATATAAAAATCCATACATTATATAGTATACCACATTTTGGTGATATTTTCAAGTGGTAAACGAAAAAATCCCCGTAAAATTTTGCGGAGATTCACACTTGACAAAAATGTTTATTCATGGTATAATATCTGTGTCATGCAACTGACGGAAGTGGAAGTAACCACGGGGAGCATGACCGTAGTAAGCCGACCGTCTGGGCGAATGTCCCGGATAGTGGGCATTTTTTGTTTCAATAAATTCTTTTTTGGAGGTTTTATCATGAAAGAACTTGAACTCAAATACGGCTGCAACCCCAACCAAAAGCCGGCACGCGTTTATATGAAGGACGGAGAACTTCCCTTCGAGGTTTTGAACGGTCGTCCCGGTTTTATCAATCTGCTCGATGCTTTTAACTCATGGCAGCTTGTCCGCGAGCTTAAAGAAGCAACAGGACTTCCTGCGGCAGCATCATTCAAGCACGTATCTCCTGCAGGTGCGGCAGTTGCAGTACCGCTTGATGCCACACTCGAGAAGATGTACTTCGTTGAGGGCGTTGAATTATCACCGATCTGTACAGCATACATCCGTGCAAGAGGCGCTGACAGAATGTCGAGCTACGGCGATTTTGTTGCACTTTCTGATGAATGTGACGAGCAGACCGCATCCTTCCTCGCACGTGAGGTATCGGACGGCATTATCGCACCGTCATATTCGGAAAAAGCACTCGAAATTCTTAAGACCAAACGCAAAGGTACATACTGCGTTATCAAGATGGATACAAATTACATCCCCGAGGAGCTTGAAACCAAGCAGGTTTTCGGCATCACATTCGAACAGGGACGCAACAACATAAAGCTTGACAATTCCCTTTTTGATAACGTGGTTACCGAGAACAAAAAGATCCCCGACAGTGCAAAGCGTGACCTCCTCATTGCAATGATCACTCTCAAATATACACAGTCAAACTCCGTATGCTATGCTTACGGCGGACAGGCTATCGGTATCGGTGCAGGTCAGCAGTCGCGTATCCACTGCACAAGACTTGCCGGCAACAAGGCAGACATCTGGTTCTTACGCTCTCATCCGAAGGTACTAAATCTTCCTTTTAAGCCCGAAATCCGTCGTCCCGACCGCGACAACACCATCGACGTTTACATCTCCGACGATTATCTTGACGTACTCGGTGACGGCGCATGGGAGAATATCTTCACAGAAAAGCCCGAGCCGCTCACTCGTGAAGAAAAGCGTGAATGGCTCGATAAAGTAAGCGGCGTTTCGCTCGGCTCGGATGCATTCTTCCCGTTCGGCGATAACATCGAACGTGCACACAGAAGCGGCGTTGAATACATCGTTGAAGCAGGCGGCTCGGTTCGTGATGACAATGTAATCGAAACCTGCAACAAATACAACATTGCTCTTGCAATGTGCGGAATCAGACTGTTCCATCACTAAAAATTCAGGGAGTCAAACGACTCCCTTTTTCATATCCATTTTTCCGAACAAGCGTTTGTATCTCGAACAGACGTTTATATTTTCCACTTTCTGTCGCCAACCATAGCCTCTGCGCTGAACGTGTCGCTTCTGCTCTCTGCAGCACGCAGAATACGCAGGAGAGATTCACATTCAAAGGGCAGTGTCGGATATGCGTCATCGAGTCCGACGAGGCGTACTCGAACAGGATAGTTCCCTGCTCCAAGCGCGGCAATACGCTCGCAAAGTGCGCGCCATACCTCACCTTTTAAAACTCTTGCCGCATCAATTGAAAACGCGCGGGCAAGTCTGAAAACAAAGCCGATACGACTTGTGCATCCCTCAAAATTCGCTGTATAAACCTTTACCGTTTGTCTTACTGCTGCGGTCATGTTTTTATCCTCCGATTTGCGCCGAATATTTGTTCGGTTTTCTTTGTTGAATCAATTATAGCACAAATGTTCGGTTTTGTCAATAGTTTTTTGAAAATTTATTTCGGAAAGTTTTTTCGTCTGTTTTTTCTTGTTGTCGCCTGCATTTTCTGCCTCCACTTTTCGTCTTCACAAGAAATTGCACCATAAAAAAGCGAACGGCACAACCGAACATTCGATCGTACCGTTTAGATAAATTATCAATCAATTTGCGCGAGCGATAATTATATTATTTTCATGCTCCGCTCCGGTCGTTGCAAAAAGCATACGACCCGTACTGTCTGAAACGAAATAGAAATAATTGCTCTCGTTAGGATAGAGGGCATATTTGATCGAGTTAAGACCGGGGTTGGCAATCGGCCCCGGGGGAAGTCCTTTGTTTGTGTACGTATTGTACGGTGTAACATATTCTGTATCGTCACCTGTCATACTGTCCGGACGTCCGCCGAGATCGTGCTGCATTGCGTACATGATGGTGGCATCCGAGTTGAGGAACGGGAACGAAGCCGAATACTTCAGTCTGTTATGGAAAACAGATGAAACAAAACCAAGCTCATCGGCATAACGTGTCTCCTTTTCAACCATAGAAGCAAGAATTATTGCTTCATCAACCGTCATATTAAGATCAATACAGCGATTATAATATTCCTCAACAAACTTCCGATCGAAGTTGTCAAGCAGCTTTTTCAGTACAACGACCTCGCTTGAATCCTGATAGAAATTATACGTATCGGGGAAAAGGTATCCCTCAAGACGGTATATTCTGTCGGGGCTCACCTCAAGTCCTTCAAGGAAACGGTACTCAAAATCGTAATTCTGAATCGCGTCAACGAAGCCCTCACGTGTACCGATTCCGTTATCGACGAAAAGATCAATAATTTCGTCAACGGTATAACCCTCCGGAATCGTTAAACGGATTTCAGCTCGCGATATGCTCTCCTTGAACGAAGCTCTCAGATAGTCATAGTTAAGTGACGTTGAAACCTCGTATGTTCCGGGAATAAATTCAGCATCCTCGTCCTTGAGATTACTCCAGAAATTGAACGCCCATTTATATTTTATAGCACCGGCATTGTAAAGCGCATCCGAAACATCCTCGATCGTGGCATTCTCGGGAATTGTTACAGTAACCATCTTTTCATCAACAACAAACTTGAAAATATCGTTGCTTGTATTGATTACAAATAAAGAAATACCAACAGCAAAAGCAATGACGACAACGATATAAACCATCGCTTTGACAAGACTCATAATCGCGCTTGTTGCCGAATCGGCTGCACGACTGTCATTTCCTCTGCGTTTCGACGATTTGCGGCTCCATGTCACCTCATCAATCTCGAAATCATCATCTTCACTGCGCACTCCGGACTGCGGTGACGGAACAGGCATATTCTGCGAAGAAATATTGCGACCGCTCGCCGCCGGATGATTAACGCCAAATGCGGTATTTCCCGAAGCTCTGCGCTGAGGAACGGCAGCGTTTGAGGTTGGACGCTGATTCGGCGTATTCTGAGGTTTAATCGGCTGCAAAGGTCTTTGTGGCTGAGCATTATTTTGCACAGACGCATTTCGATGCACCGCAGGAGAAACGGGACGGTTTTGCTGTACATTTCCACCGGTATTTCGCGCCTGCGATGATTGCAGCGGACGTATAGACGTCGGCGACACAGGCATCTGCGTTGTCACAAGCGGTCTGTCCTGCGGTCTTTGGATATTGTTTTGCGGTTGGGTAGCGGCATTTTGCAAACGGGGCTGCGCAGGCGGTGTCACAGCTTTAGGTGCAGGCGGTGTTATCTTTGGCGTTCCCTGCTGTGTCAGCTTTTGTGAAGCCTGCTGTTCACGAAGCTGCTGCTGGCGTCTTTGCGCCTCCTGCATAGGTGTGAGCCTTGGCTGATCCGATATTTTTTGTACACTTTCCGCCTGACGCACCTGGGACTGCGATTTAAGCGGGCGTATCACCGCACCGCCCTGAAGCTTTGCGGTATTCTGCATATCGGATGCAGGCGTACTTTTCGGAGATGGCTGACGGCGAAAAATTATCGTATCGCCACCGAGCTCCGAATCCTGCTCGTTCATGCCCATATTTTTGTTATCTTCCATATTTGAAAATCCTTTCAAGGAAATCGGTTTTACCTTTTATAACATACCAAACTGTATTGCGGCGACGATGAAAACAAGTACCGCAACCAAAAACGGAGGCGCAAGAAGTGCTTCCGAAAATTTCTTCAGACTGAATTTCGGACACGCATCTGCATAGTCTGCTTTTTTACCGGCAAGTGCATATCCGTAATAAATACGCTCACATTCACCAAAGAAAACGAGCAGGCAAACAAGAAAGAGACTGCCGAGCGCAAATACGAGGAATCCGGTGCTTTGCGGCTTTGTTATAACAGTTCGCACAGTTTCGCCTGCCGCAAGATTGAAAACGGAATATATGAGATGACAAAGCATTGATGCAAAAATCGAACGTGTCATATACATTATAATCGCGAACATAAGCCCTGCAAAGAAGTATACGGGAAAATTACCGAACGCAATTCCGAACATACCGTAAAGCATTGCAGAAGCAAGCACTGATGTAATAACTCCGCTCGACTCATATTCAGCACAAATTATCGCACGGAAAAGTATCTCCTCGCATATGGCAGGCATCAGCGCAAACGTAATAAGCAGATATAAAACGCCGGGATCGGTACCGTTCAAATAATATGAATAAACCGAATAATCTCCGCTGTGCGAGCTTATCTGATATATGAAAAGCTTAAGCAGAGTGTCGCCGAGAATAAGCGTCACCGAGCCAAGAATTGTGACGAGAAATTTTTCAATTCCGAAAGGCGCGAACCGTAGTTTTTTAACAAAGCCTTCGCCCTTGAGCTTTGAATAAAACGCGCTCGGAACAAGCAGAATAACAATCTGCAGAACAATAACCGCAAGACAGATATTCTCCTGATACGAAAGCACATCAAACTCAATATACCGCGACGCCGCAAGCAGCAGCATAACCACTATAACAAGCAGCGGCGCCATGAAGGTAGATTTAAACTTCATTGTTATCTCCGAATTTATTATTTTTTGTCCTAATCCGACAATGTGTTCCCGGACAAATGTCGCCTTTTATGAGTCTCTCACCGGTAGGGAGAGCTATAAAAGATTGCTTCCAAGCTTTGACTAAGTGAGAGCGCGTATACAGAAAATTCAGCTAAATCTTATCGTCGCGTAGGCTCCTTCCGTCACGCTTCGCGTACCACCTCCCTCTCGGAGGGAGGCTTCGATGTGCCGAATATCAGTGGGAACACATAAAAGGTAATTGGGAGTTATTTTTTGCCGACGACCTTGATTCCCTTTTCGGTCGCAATAAAATCAACCGAAAGATCAAAGCGTCCGCGCGGGAGAGAGTCAATAATATAGTCGCTGTATATCATGCCGACCTTTGAGCCGATGTATGAGCTTAAGTATCGGTCATAGTAGCCCTTACCGTAACCGAGTCGATAGCCGCATTTATCATAAACAAGTGCAGGAATGATACAAGCGGACGGCAGAGTAGAAGCGCGGTCATAAACGGGCAGGTCGGGAGCTGGTTCAAGAAGACCGTATGTTCCCTTTTTTAACTGATCGAGCGAGGTGACATAATGATATTCCATATCATGAGTTTCAGGAATACAGCGCGGAAAAGCGACCTGCTTGCCATCCTTCAGTGCACGCTCTGCAATCGGAAGCACATTAACCTCGTCAGCTTTCGGCGAATACATGAGCAGCACCGAAGCGTAACGGTAAGTTGCAAGTGAAACAAAGGTGCTGCAAATTTTTTCGTCCATCTGCAATTTTTTATCTGGCGGAATTGCGGCACGAAGCGCTTTATATTTTTCGCGTATGTCGTTTTTTCTTTTTCTGATTTCGTACATTAATTATGCCCTCCGAATCACGCCTGAACAGCCGCGTGAAGCTTGGAAGCCATATCGTCTGAAACTAAAACGCGAACAAGCGCAAGACCAAACTCAAGCGCAACACCCATTCCCTTGCCGGTTATATATTTACCGTCAGTGACAACCGATTTTTCGGATATTTTTGCGCCGTGAAGCTTGTCTTCAAACCCGGGATAGCAAATCGCTTCCTTGCCGACAAGAAGATCGCGCTCACCGAGTATAAGCGGAGCGGCACAGATCGCGGCAAGATATTTGTCGTTTTCGAGAGCATAGGTAATAAAACGGTTTACAGTCTCATCAGCCTGCAGATTGAGCGTACCCGGCATACCGCCCGGGAGAATGACCATATCGGCAGGATTCTTTGCGAGCATTTTTTCTGCTTCATAGGTGGTAATATCCGCGATCACCTCAATGCCGTGTGAGCCGCGTACAACCTTACTTCCGACACCGACAGTCGAAACCTTAACGCCTGCACGGCGCAAAAGATCGAGCGGACAGAGTGCTTCAACCTCCTCAAAGCCCTCGGCAAGAAACATATATACCATTTTATACCTCCCAAGTTAAATATATATTTATTATAGCGTAACAAATCCCGAATCGGGAGAAATATCCATAAAATTAAATCAAAATTTACAATATAATCCCGGTCTTCTTAACAACAGCCGAAACGATATCCTTGAATATATCCGCTCTCGGACGGATACCGTCACCGTCGTAACACTTTATCTTCGTCCAACCGAGCTTTTCCGAAGCGAACTGTGCCGCCTCGTAGCTACGGCGCATAAAGTCTGCATCCTTTTCGTGAATATCCTTAACTCTTCCCGTCTTATCCGAACGGCTGTTGACAAGCATTGCCGAATGCTCGGGAAGAAGCTCAAGGTAGATAACGAGATCGGGAGTCGGGAGTCCGAGCTTTATAAACTCAAAATCCCAAAGCCAATCGAGAAATCCGTTCCAATCCTCGCGCGGCATCTTCGAAAGCTGATGAACCGCGTTTGCAGAGGTGTAACGGTTAGCAACGATAACCTTGTCAAGAGTGTCATAATCGCTCTTCCAGTCGCTTTTATATGACGCATATCGGTCACACGCAAAGAAAGTGGACGCTGCATATGCATTCGTGTCGGACGGTCGAGCACCGAGCTTTCCGTCGAGATACATACGAACAAGTGCAGACGATTCCGATTCATACATCGGAAAACTCAGATATCTGACGGCGTAATCATTTATTTTTAGAGTGCTGACAAGCATTGTGGACTGGGTTTCCTTGCCCGAGCCGTCAAGCCCGTCAATTGCGATAAATGTGGACATTGGTATTCCTTTCGTTTTCTGTTATGACGGATTTTCCATAAATTTGTTCCGTCCTGTGTTTTTTATTAAAACTATTCTCCGCGGCGCAGTTCCATTTCCATGTATTCCTGCTTTGAGATAAGTACATCTCGCGGCTTCTGTCCCTGCGGCGCACTGACAATGCCCATCTGCTCCATCATGTCAATAAGCTTTGCCGCACGACCGTATCCGAGCTGCAGACGGCGCTGTATCAGCGAGGTCGATATCTTACCCGATTCAACCGCAAGCTGAATTGCCGGCTTGAGCATAGGATCGCCGTCGTTTGCCTCCTCGTCCCCGTCGCCGAGAACAGTAGACTTCTTGTTACCGCAAAGCTGTGCCTCACGTTCGATGGTATCCATAACAGACTGATCGTATTCCTTAGTGCCGTAATTATTCTTGATAAATGTCGTAACCTCTTCAACCTCATCGTCGGAAACGAAGCATCCCTGAACACGCATCGGCTTGAGGCTTCCGATAGGCGCATAAAGCATATCACCGCGTCCGATCAGCTTCTCTGCACCGACAGTGTCAATGATGGTACGCGAATCCACCTGGTTTGCGGTGGTGAACGCAATACGCGACGGTACATTCGCCTTGATAAGACCGGTTACAACGTCAACAGACGGACGCTGTGTACCGATAACAAGATGCATACCTGCGGCACGTGCCTTTTGCGCAATACGGCAGATAGCCTCCTCAACATCGTCGCGAGCCATCATCATAAGATCGGCAAGCTCGTCGATAATAATAACGATAAGCGGCAGCTTTTCCGCATCGGGATCGTTCGCAACAGACTGATTATAGCCCTTAATGTTACGAACGCCTGCACCCTCAATAAGCTCATATCGGCGTTCCATCTCGGTGACTGCCCAGTGAAGCGCACCTGCCGCCTTTTTCGGATCGGAGACGACGGGAACAAGCAGATGAGGTATGCCGTTATAAACATTAAGCTCAACCTTTTTGGGGTCGATCATAATAAACTTGACTTCATCGGGACGCGCTTTATAAAGCATCGAGATGATGAGAGAGTTAATACATACCGACTTACCCGAGCCGGTTGTACCTGCGATCAGAAGATGCGGCATCTTGGCAACGTCAAGATAAACCGGAGCACCGGCAACGTCCATACCGAGCGTTGTCGTAACCTTGCTCTGCGAAGTCTTGAATGCATTTTCTTCAAGAAGCTCACGGATATAAACCGTGGCAGTCGAACGGTTCGGAACCTCAATACCGACGGCTTCCTTGCCGGGAATCGGTGCTTCGATACGAACACCGCTTGTTGCAAGATGAAGCGCGATGTCGTCAACGAGATTAAGGATGGAACGAACCTTGGTTCCAACCTCGGGCTGAAGCTCATAGCGCGTGATTGTAGGGCCGCGCGAAACATTGATTATCTTGGTTCTGACATTAAAGCTGCGCAGTGTTTCAACAAGCTTTGTTGCGGTCTGCTGTATTTCAGCGGACATATCGGAGTTTCCGCTTGAGGTGTCAAAGCGAAGAAGCGAAAGCGGCGGGAAAATATAATCGGGAACCTTTATCGGTTCAGCCTTGGCCTGTCCCTTTGAAACGCTCATGTATGTGTCCTCGGTGGGATCGTCCTCGCCGTAAACCTCGGTCATAATAGGTTCAAGCGCGAGTCTGCTCTTTTCAACCATAAGGTCAATTTCTGCAGATGTGACGATCTCCTCGCCGTCTCCCATCTCGGAAACATTCGCCGCACTTGTTTCATTCGTAGGCTCAACAAAAATTTTCGAAAGATCAATTTCATCGTTTTCGAGCGCCTCAAGCTCCTGCTCACCCGTCAGCGGCAAAGGCTTTATGCTTTCTCTGCTGACTGCCTCAATATCAAACGGAGGAGCATCCGATTCAATTTCGTTAACAACGTCAAAAACAGACGGATCAATCGGCAAGTCGGGCACTGCTGCAGCATCGCTTTCAACAGCCTCGGCAGCATCGAAAAAGTCGCCGTCATCCTCCTCATCATTATCAATGATATCGTTAACCTGACGCTTTTTGTTTTCGCGCTTCATCGCACGTTCACGTTCAGCCGCCGCTCTTTGTTCTTCACGCTCTGCAATACGTGCGGCACGCTCAGCTTCATAATCGGCAAGCATCTGTTCGCGTTCAGCCTTGGAGTCACTCATGCGCGATGAGAAGCCTGCACGCAGATCGCGTATTCCCGTGATAACATAAACCGCAAACATCTGCGGTGTCATACCGAAAAGGAAAATTCCGAAAAGGAGTATGAGTGCAATTGAGAATATCAGCGTTCCAACGAAGCCGAGTGCGGCAAATAACACATTTCCGAGAAGTCCTCCAATGATACCGCCGCCCTTTGAGTCGCATCCAAGCTTAAAAAGGTTGATAAGATTAAATGTGTCAACACCCTCGACACCGCCATTTCTTGAAAAGGCATTAATGAGCACGGCAAGCAAGCTGACGCATATAACCGAAAAAGCGATTTTATATCCGATCCGACCTGCGGCAATGTCGCGCTTCCAGAATACAGCAAGGTTAACAAGCAAGAACGGTATCATCCACGCGCCGCCCGAGAAAAATCCGAACATGACATTTCGGATAAATCTGCCGACAAAGCCGGTTGCATCAACAAAATAGCTGATAAGTATAAAAACCGCAGCAAGCGAGAGAATATACGGCATCAATTGATGCAAAAGGCGCGACGGATCGCCACCCTTTGGAGAGGTGTTATTTTTTCCCTTTGCCGAGGATGACGCCCCGGATACGGCACGGGAAGATTTTTTAGTTGATTTCTTTTTTGAGGGAGTTTTGTTTGAAGGCATTTTTTGTCCCCTTTTTTGATGTATCTTTAAGTATAGTCCCGGCTATACTGAATTTATAATAAAAATATATACTTTATTATTATAACATATAATTTTAAAAATTACAACCCAAAAATTATGATTAACATGAAAACTTTAACAAAATCATCAACAAAAACACTCTTTAAAACCATATTTCTTGCATTTCTCGCGATCATTGCAGGTGTCGTCAACGGTTTTCTCGGAACAGGCGGCGGAATCGTACTCATGTTTGCCCTGTCAATCCTGCCGGCAGGTGACGATAATGCAGTGCGTGACCGTTTCGCCGCGCTTATCGCGGTCATACTTCCCCTCTCGCTAATATCCGCTTTTTCATACGGTGACAGCATAGATTTTTCCGCCGCCACACCATTTCTCTTCCCGGGTATACTCGGTGGTGTTGTCGGAGCATTGCTTCTTGACCGTCTCAATGTTAAAATCGTGAAAAAGCTTTTTGCCGCGATGGTTATATGGGCCGGAATAAATTTTATACGGTGACTTTATGATAAATTTTATAGTCGGATTTGCAACAGCGGTTCTTTCGGGACTCGGAATCGGCGGCGGCGGTTTACTCGTTATATGGCTCGTATTATTTTCATCCGTTGAACAACTCACCGCTCAAGGTATAAACCTCGTTTATTTTCTCTTTTCTTCAAGTGCGGCAATGCTCGTTCATTTAACAAAACGCCGCTTTAACTGGAAGCTCATCGGCTTTTTGATATTCTTCGGCTCGATTGGAGCGCTCATCGGCAGTCTGCTCGCCAAAAACACTTCGCCCGAGCTTATCAGAACAGCTTTCGGTATACTGCTCATCGGCTCGGGCGTTATGACATTATTTAAGAAAGGTTAAAGCTTACGGTACTAACGACCATCTGCGAAAGCCTTGTGCTCATTTATAAACTCTTCCACACCACCGTCACGGATGTCGATTCGGGTGTCAAGATCACCGGTTAATGTCAGATAAATATACATCGGTTCACTGTCTGTGTCACCTCCGCCTATCCAAAGCTCAAATTCTCCGTCCATCCTGTAAACGCGGATGTAGAGTCCCGAACCGGTTTCAATAAATTTGAACTCTGCAAAATCCTCCCATGTCAGGTTTCTCCCTTTTGCCGAGAGTTCAATCACCTTGTCAAGGGTGAGCTTAGCTTTAGGCAGATAGTCTGTAACTTTTACCGGGTTCCAAATCACTTCTGTCGGCGACTCATTTGAATAAAGCTCAAGCTTATCTCCATTCAACACCACCTTAAAGATATAATTACCTTCCTTGGGTGCAAGATAATCCTTACACATCATCTCATACCGTTCGGGATCATCTTTTGCGGCTTGAATGTAACCAACAGTGCTTGGATCTCTGTTGTAATACTGATGTGTCATAGTGTAATTAAACACAGCTTCGTTGTCGGTTTCGTTCCAATCGGAGATCTCAAGGCTCAATATTTCGTAATATGGATCATATGCTTTGTGAAATTCCTCTGCCAGAAATTCCTCTGTCGCTTTGTAAAGCTCACTTGAATAATAGGGCACGTCATTTTGCGTTTCATCTTCGATAACTGTATCGGGAATGGCATATTCTATGCCCCAACCGTTCAAATTCGCATTCGGCTTCTTTCCCCATTCTTTAAGATATTCTTCAAAATCCTCCTTGGAAACGCTTTCGCCCTCAATGTAATACGAAATAATCGGCGTGAGCGAATCAGACTCGCTGTATGCAATTTTGTTTATCGTATATGTGTCGCCGTCAAATGAAATTCTGCCAATTCCGTGATCTGCAACTCCGCTTGAAAATGAAAACGTGCCATCATATTTAAGCTCCGTAAACGCTCTGTACGGAAGCTCATATGCATATGCCCTCTCATCTGTATAGTGCACAATAAGGAAACCGTAATATTCATTGCTTCCCGCTTTCAGCCACAGTACATCTTCATAGGTTCTGTCGCCGTCGAGATCAATATGAGCAGAGTTGATAACAGTCACACCATAACGTTCTTCATATTCATGGATATACATTTCCTCTTTGCTTGCGGTGTCGTAAAGCAGAGTGTTGTGTATTGTTTTCACTTCGTCAGGCTCTTTGGGATTCGTCAAAAAGCAAGCTGCTGTAACAATACATACCACAACCGCCAATATAACGATCCAGAATGCAGGCTTTTTGTAATTTAGCACAGTCCTTATCCTCTCTTTCACATTATTTTCGCCAAACGCAAGCGGACAGGCTGTAATCATCCGTCTATCGACGCTGCAATCGAGTAATGCCTCGGAATAATCTGCACGCTCGCTATCGTTCATATCACTGACAACACGCTCGTCACAAGCCATCTCTATATCACGGCAAAGAAGTATGTACGCAAGCCATATAACGGGATTGAACCAATGAACGGCAAGCAGGATAAACCCAAGCGGCTTCCATAGGTGGTCACGTCTGTGAAGATGCGCTTCCTCGTGCGCAATAACGTAACTCATATTAACCGCATCAATGTTCTCCGGAAGATAGATACGCGGCTTGACAATGCCAAATACGAACGGTGAGCTTACCGCTTCACTCATATAGATATTATCTCGGAACAGCGTTGAATTTCGCACACGCCGCCAGACACATATGTAGCTTACAATCATATAGCCTGCCATTCCCGCAATACCGCAAAGCCATATGACGGTCATAACGAATTCGGCGCTGACTCCACGGTGTATCTCAATCACCGGCTCGTTTGGATGGTATTGTACAGTAACGTCATCAGCGATAATATCCTGCGTAATGGTATCGGGAATAATATCAACATCCGTATCGACATATGAGCTCGTTTCTTTAAGCGCAAACCTGTCAATATCAGGCATTAAGCTCAAAGAACTTTCCACCGAAAACGGGAAAACAAGACGTATTGCCACCAACGCCCATAAAAGAACATTCACCCATTTGGGAGCTTTTTTGAAAAACAGCCGTAAAAGTAAAACCACAAGAACAAGTATGCTCGCGGATATGCTCATTTTGAGAAGCGTATAAATTAACTCGTCCATCAGTGTCCTCTCTTTCTTGCAAGGTCAATCATTGCCTGCAGTTCATCAAGCTCCTTATCGGAAAGTTTCTGTTTCTTTGTAAATGCCGCAAAGAATGCGGGAACAGAGCCCTCAAACTTGTCCTCCACAAATTCCTCAATTTCCGATGCCTGTGCTTCTTCTTTTGAAATGAGCGAGGTTACGATCATATTCTCGTTTTTCAGCACGCCGCGGTCAGACAAGCGCTTGATTACCGTGTATGTGGTACTCGGCTTCCAACCGAGCTGTTCCGCGCAAAGCTTTGAGAGCTCGGGACTTCGTATCGGCTCATGCTCCCACAGTATCAGGCAGAATTTATATTCCTTTTCAAAAATTTTTGGTGTTTCCATTTCGGGATCTCCATTCTAATGGATTAGATTGCATCTATATTCTAACAGATTAGAATAGAATTATCAATAGCTTTGAAGAAAGATACATTTCGTTCATATTATACTTTGTCAGCCGAAAATAAAAAATCCCGGAAAGTACGAAACCTTCCGGGTGATAATGTCATTTTTATAGATATGGAGAAATTACTGATTTTCCTGCACCTTACGTTTTTCAACGAGATTGTGAATACGTGTAACAGGATTGAGAAGTGTGCTGATGGAGTGATCGTGATTAAGGGTGTCAATTATGTACGAAATGTACTTGCACATATTAACCTGAACATACCATTCGCGGCTCTTAAGTTCTTCTGTGCCGTAAATAAGGTTTGTGGTAAAGATTTTGTCGATGATGCCGTTTTCATAAGCTTCATCAAACTTTTCAAGACCGTTGCAGAAAAGACCGAAGGTGGAGAAAACGAATATACGCTTTGCGCCCTTGCCCTTTAACTGAAGCGCAACATCCAGCATGGATTCGCCGGAGCTTATCATGTCGTCAACAACAATCGCATCCTTGCCGTGGAGATCGCGTCCGAGGTATTCATGCGCCTCAATCGGGTTCTTACCGTCAACAACAACAGCATAGTTGCGGCGCTTATAGAACATACCAAGGTCAAGACCGAGCACCGAAGAATAGTACATACAACGGCTCATTCCGCCCTCATCGGGAGATACAACCGAAAGATGGTCGCGGTCAAGAATAATATCCGGCACATTCTTGCAGAGCGCCTTTATCATCTGATATGTGCAGCGTACATTTTCAAAACCGGAAAGCGGAATAGCATTCTGTACACGTGCATCATGTGCGTCAAAGGTGATAATATTGGAAACACCCATTGCAACAAGCTCCTGGAGTGCACTTGCGCAGTCGAGCGATTCACGGGAAGAACGCTTATGCTGACGTCCCTCGTAAAGCATCGGCATGATTACGGAAATGCGGCGCGCCTTACCGCCAATTGCAGCAATTACACGCTTTAAATCCTGATAATGATCATCGGGACTCATCGGTACGGTCATGCCGTACATTTTATAAGTAACGCCGTAATTAAAGCAGTCGTTAACGATATAAACATCGTGACCTCTGAGCGATTCGTGAATAAGACACTTTGCTTCACCGGTACCGAAGCGAGGACAATCCGCCTGCACCACAAAGCTCTTATCCGTTCCGCGCCATTCTTTCAAATAGGCATCAACCTGAGCTGTCAAACTCTCACATCCGCGTGTACCGATCACACTGAGATCGCCGTATAAAGACTCGTTCATCTGTAAATCCTCCATCTGACTCGGTCATCATGACCGTATTGCCAATATAATTACACTTATATTATAACACATATTTCGACAATTGGAAATAGTTTTTAAGATTTTTTAATATTTCATTAAAACTATATAAATCTCACCCTCATTTTTGGGCAAAATACTGTGCGGAATTTTACAAAGAGTATACAATTCAATTATCTTCGTGATTGTACTTGCATATGCATTAAGCGTAAACAAAAACCACTTGCATTTCAGGGTAAGAGTGCAAGTGGTTCGCTTTTTATTCAAATTTAACCGAGCTTTGCAATAGCTTCATCGACAGCGGCAAGCTGTTCGATAAACTTTTCTTTCTTCGCCTTTTCAGCCTCGATAAGCTGTGCAGGAGCCTTTGCAACAAAGCCCTCGTTTGCAAGCTTCTTTTCAACTCTGTCAATCTCGGAAAGATACTTTTCACGTTCCTTGGTAAGGCGCTCACGTTCCTTTGCAAAATCGATAAGCTCGCCAAGCGGAATGAATATGCTTGCGCCCTCTGCAACGATCTGTACTGCGTTTTCGTCAGCGTAAGAGTCCACAAACTCAACTTCGGATGCAGATGCAAGCTTCGTGAAGAACTTGACTGTATCATCGGAATAAGTTGCACGGTCAGCGGTCGCAATGATAACCTTCGCCTTCTTCGAGGGTGCAACATTCATCTCTGCACGGCGGTTACGAATAAGAGTGATAGCGTCAATAAGCTTCGCCATCTGTGCTTCCTCTGTCGGGAACTCGAGAGCAGTGTTATACTTCGGATACTCGGCAACCATAATAGACTCGCTCTCATGAGGTATCGCCTGATAGATTTCCTCAGTGATGAACGGTACAAACGGATGCAGAAGCTTGAGTGTTTCGCCAAGGGCGTAACAGAGTACGTTCTGCGCATCGGTGTCGCCCTCGTTAAGACGCGGCTTGATAAGCTCGATATACCAGTCGCAAAGCACGTCCCAAACGAAATCGTAAAGCTTCGCAAGTGCAACGCCAAGCTCAAATTTATCGAGATTTGCAGTAACCTCTCCGATAAGGGTGTTGAGCTTTGAAAGGATCCACTTGTCCTCTGCTTTGAGCTTTGAGGTGTCGGGAAGCTCAACCTTGTCGATCGTAAGATTCATGAGAGTGAAGCGTGATGCATTCCAGAGCTTGTTTGCAAAGTTTCTCGCCGCTTCAACTTTCTTGTCGGAGTAACGCATATCGTTTCCGGGAGAGTTACCCATAACGAGCGCATAACGAAGCGCATCCGCACCGTAGTTATCGATAATTTCAAGCGGATCAACGCCGTTTCCGAGCGATTTGGACATCTTGCGTCCCTGCTCGTCACGAACAAGACCGTGAATGAGAACGGTGTCAAACGGAATGCTGTCTGTATATTCAAGCGCCGAGAAAATCATTCTCGAAACCCAGAATGTGATGATATCGTAACCGGTAACAAGAGTGTTTGTCGGATAGAAGAACTTGAGATCCTCTGTGTTATCGGGCCAGCCGAGCGTCGAGAACGGCCAGAGTGCAGACGAGAACCATGTGTCAAGCGTATCCTCATCCTGCTTCATTGCGCCGCCGCACTTGGGACAAACTGCAATTCCCTTTTCATCGGATGTAACCTCGGTGTGACCGCAGTCCTCGCAGTAGAAGGCAGGGATTCTGTGTCCCCACCAGAGCTGACGGGAGATACACCAGTCCTGCGTATTTTCCATCCAGTGGAAATAGTTCTTATCAAAGCGTTCGGGAACGAACTTGATGCGTCCGTCGCGTACAGCCTCGATTGCCGGCTTTGCAAGAGGCTCCATCTTAACGAACCACTGAAGCGATACCATCGGCTCGATAGTAGTGCCGCAGCGATAGCAGGTACCAACCTCGTGAGTGAGATCCTCGATCTCTGCAAGATATCCGCCTGCACGAAGATCCTCAACAATAGCCTTACGCGCCTCATATCTGTCCATGCCTGCATATTTAGGATAGTTGTCGGTAATCTTTGCATCCTCGGTGAGAACAACCTCCATAGGAAGATGACAACGACGTCCAACCTCAAAGTCGTTAGGGTCGTGTGCAGGAGTGATCTTAACGCAGCCTGTACCCTTATCGAGCTGTGCGTGCTCGTCTGCAACGATCGGGATACGGCGTCCAACAAGCGGCAGAACAACATACTTACCGATCATATCTTTGTATCGTTCATCCGCAGGGTTAACGGCAACTGCTGTATCACCGAGAAGTGTTTCGGGACGTGTGGTTGCAACCTCAACGTATCCACCTCCGCCAACGAGGGGATAGCGGATATGCCAGAAATGACCGTGCTGTTCCTCATAGTCAACCTCTGCATTGGAAATGGAGGTCTTACAGTGAGGACACCAGTTAATGATACGCTCGCCGCGGTAAATGAGTCCCTTATCGTAAAGACGCTTGAACACCTCACGAACCGCCTTGCTGCAGCCCTCATCGAGAGTGAAACGCTCGCGGCTCCAGTCACAGGAAGAGCCCATCTTCTTGAGCTGTTCAATGATACGTCCACCGTACTGACGCTTCCAATCCCACGCACGAACAAGGAACTGATCACGTCCGAGATCCTCTTTTGTGAGTCCCTCCTTGCGCATAGCCTCAACGATCTTCGCTTCAGTCGCAATGGACGCATGGTCAGTACCGGGCAACCAGAGGGTCGCAAAGCCTTTCATTCTCTTGTAACGGATGAGAATATCCTGGAGAGTGTTGTCAAGTGCGTGTCCCATATGGAGCTGACCTGTGATGTTTGGAGGCGGAATTACGATTGTGTAGGGATCCTTCTTTTCGTCGCGTACTGCGGTGAAATATCCCTTATCGCACCAATTTTTGTAGATACGGTCTTCAAATTCCTTCGGTGCATAATTCTTGGGAAGATTAATCTCAGTGTTCATTTTGCAAATCCTTTCATCTGTACTTTGTCGGGAAAATAAAAAATCCCCGACACTTTCATTGTGTCAGGGCGCAATAGGCGCGGTACCACCTGATATTTCTAACTCTGTGAAAAGCGATTACTTTTCTTCTTCTGTAACGTGAAGAACACGGCGTCGGCTACTTAGCAAATATATGCGCTGTTCACGTAGCGGCTCGGGGACTACTTCGGAAACTTAATGTGACCGCCTCACACCAACCGGCGGCTCTCTTGACACCCTCGGAAACTTACTCCTTCCCGTCCTTGCCTTTACGATAGTATACCACGTTTTCGATAATTTGTCAAGGGGTGAGCTAAAATTTTCCTTATTGCTGAAGCCGCATAGCATTAAGTATCGCAAGCACCGACACACCGACATCGGCAAACACCGCAAGCCACATATTGGCAATACCCAAAATGCCGAATAACATAATAGCACCCTTAACTCCAAGCGCAAACACGGTATTCTGCCGCGAAATACGAATCGTCCTGCGAGCTATTTTTATACCCACTGCAATCTTTGATGGATCATCGTCCATCAGCACCACATCCGCCGCTTCAATCGCCGCATCCGAACCGATACCACCCATAGCGATACCGACATCCGCACGTGAAAGAACCGGAGCATCATTGATGCCGTCCCCGACAAAAGCGCAGCTTCCCTCTTTAAGATAACACTCAAGCGCACTAACCTTATCCTGTGGTAAAAGCTCGGCGCAGTATTCGGAAATACCAAGCTTTGCCGCCACTTTCGCGGCAGTCATTTTATTGTCGCCCGTAAGCATGATACAACGCTTTACGCCGACCGATCGAAGCTGTTCAACCGCCCTTTTAGCTGTGGCTTTTATTTTGTCACAAACACTTATACAGCCAATAAGCCTGCCGCCAAGAAGCACGAATACCGCAGTATCACCGACAAAAGAACAGCCGCCGCAACGACAATCGGCGTATACCATCTCGCAAAACGGGTCATAAACGCTTCCCTGTGTGACTTCTTCGCCGCCGAGTTTTCAACGAGATCAAGTATCTTTGAAACCGTAGATTCGCCGAACAACTTCGTCACGCGTACACGAATCAGTCCCTCACCGTTCACGCTGCCCGAAAGCACCTCGTCTCCGACCGAAACCGAGCGAGGCATACTCTCGCCTGTCAAAGCGGCAGTGTTAAGCGATGAAGTACCCTCAATAATCTCGCCGTCAAGCGGTATTTTCTCGCCGGGTTTTAAAACGATGACTTCTCCGATCTCAACCTCACCGGGATCGACACATACAACCGCACCGTCACGTTCCACATCTGCCGAGTCGGCACGCAAGTCCATAAGCTCGGTTATCGAACGTCTCGAACGCGAAACGGCAATCGACGCAAACAGCTCACCAACCTGATAAAACAGCATTACCGCAACGCCCTCGGAAAACTCACCGAGAGCAAATGCACCAACCGTGGCAATCGCCATAAGGAAATTTTCATCAAGCAGCTGTGCCGAAAAAACACCCTTTACCGCTTTTATGAGAATCTCAAGCCCCACGGTAATATATGCCGCGGCAAAGAAAACGAGCGGTATGTATGCGATCTCAAACAGTGATGTCACAATGCCGACTGTAAACAATATCGCGGCGGCTATAATCTTTTTAAGCTGTCTTTTCTGCTTTCTCGTTAACTTACTCATAAAATCACTCTGCAATCCGGTTCAATCTTTTTGATAAGCTTTTGTATCTCTTTTATAATCTTCGATTGATCGTCCGCTTCGGTTTCGAGAGTGAGCTTCTGTGTTATAAAGCTGACAGTCGCCGAGGTAACTCCGGGAAGCCCATTTATTCCTGCCTCCATCTTCGCGGCACAGTTTGCACATTCAAGATCCTAAAGATTGTATACTTTTTTCATGATCGCTTATATTCCTTTCATTTATTAATAATACCATCGGTTTCAAATATTTCTTTCATATATTAATACTAAGCCGTATATGTTTCATATATTAATATTGAAGACTTTCTTTCATTTATTAATATATATGCTTATTCGGATATATGTTCAATACCCATTGAGATGATTGTTCTGACATGGTCATCGGCAAGACTGTAATAAACCGTCTTACCCTCGCGGCGTGTTCTAACAAGACGAGTCTGGCGAAGAATACGAAGCTGATGTGAGATTGCAGACTGCGTCATCTGTAAAACCGTCGCAATATCACAAACGCAAAGCTCACCCTCATGAAGCACATAAAGTATTTTTATTCTCGTTGAATCGCCGAATATCTTGAAAAGCTCCGAAATATCCTCCAGCGTTTCATCATCCGGCAGTGTACCCGCAAGCTCTTCAACAAGCTTTTCGTGCTCTTTGCATGGGTGATTTTCAATTGTGTATGGTGACATTTTACCACTCCTTTCATATGAATGATTGTTCATATGATTATATTATATCACAAAATTACGATTTGTCAAGTCCTTTTCATTATATTTGTATACAGCGTAGAAATATACACTTTATACATTAAATATACATCGTTTTTTTACGGGTATCGCTTGTTTGGCTGAAATACGGTTTTTCACATTCGATAATATGCGAATACAGGTGTATAAAAATTTCCACAAATTTGGATAAATTGATTAAAATTGTTATTTTATGGTAAAAATATAGGAAAATTCTTGTTTAAAACGCATATTGATGCCAAATATATTTTTGATTATTACGGCATAGTGACCATTTTTTAGAAAAGGGGTTGCAAAATGAAAAGTTTTCGAGTATAATATTAATTGCTCGCCTCAAGACCGGGTTATCAACAATACTGTGCAAAAACATTTGCGCATCATATATGGGAACAGCGATGCATATATTTTTTCTGTGCATCGAAATCGGTCTTATACCCACCGTTCATGGGTTTCATCTTGAGTTTGCATAATCGAAATGGACGGTAAGTGTTACGAAAGGATAGCATTTTATGACAGTAAATCTATTAAAAACGATATTTGCGGATAATTCTTCTGCAAAAGGATCGGAGGTGCATTAAAGTGGCAGCCTTATTAAAGAATAAAAAAAGGACAGCTTCTGTTGCGCTCGCTTTAATCCTCGCGATTGTTTTTGCTTCAATTTCCGCTTCTATCATCACAGCGGCTCCGAGTGACGAACCCGATGAGCAGGATACGGTTACTTATGATGAACCAACTCGTGTAACCGTCCCGACCGTCACTGAAGAGCAAACAACCACCGAATCAGAGGAAACTCTCCCCGAGATTATCACAAACTACACCGGTAATCTCATCGCAGACGCTCCCGAAATACTGACTGAGGCAGAAACCGAATCTGCAGAAGAAACAGTACCCACCATTCCGGAAACAACAGTCCCCGAAACCGAATCGGAATTTATCAGCAAGTCTCATTCGGCTGTTGATGAATCCGGCTTCTACTATGTCGTTCCCGAAATGAAGACCGGTTTTCTTGCGGACGAGCTCGGAGTTCCCTACTCTATCGAAACACCGAAGCTTTCCGTCACCGAATACGAAATCACCCTGGCGGCAACAATAATTCAGCTTGAGGTAATGGGCAACGGTTCAAGTCTTTACAGATTTGAGGATTTGAAGGAAAAATACTGGGAAATGTGTGCAGTTGCGCAGTGTATACGCAACCGTGCCGAAAGCGGACGTTTCCCCGGCAGTATCGAAGGCGTAATTCTTCAGTCAACAAAAACCGCATCCGGCGCTGTGCTCTATCAGTTCAGCCCTGCGGATAAGCTTGCGAGATTCACGCCCACCGAGGAAGCCGTTGTTGCAGCACGCGAGGTTCTGCTTGAAGGCGTAAGTGTTATGCCGAGCAACTATTACTATTTCTGCGCAACAAGAATCGAAGCATCGTTTGAGAAAAACAATTCCTTTATGTTTGAGAAGAATGCAGACGGCACTATTGATAAACTTCAGGGCCATCTGACCACCTTCTATCCCGGACACAAATAATTTTACATTTCACCCTGCCAATCGGTGGGGTGTTTTTTCTTGCAACATCATACTGAAAAATAATGACGTGCGCAATTTTGTTATAGTAAAACAGGCAGCTTTGTGTTAAAATTGATATACACGGAGGTGAAGCATATGCAAAACAAAAATATAGATAACCACACGCTCGCGCTCTTTTTCAAAGAAAACACGAACAAAACAAATATAGTTTCCGAAATCTTTAATTTTTTCGCCATTGACTGTATTGAGCGCCAACACATTGATTACCGCGAGCTTGATTCTTTGATTTCTGAGTTTGAGGGCTGCGAGAGCTGCAACTTCTCAACTCTTGAAGCAATAATCAACTGTATCCGCAAAGGCTATGAAAAATCGCAAAAGCTGAAAAACGAGCTGATACAAAAAATTGTTTCGTACCTCGACGAGAATTTCGCCTCTGATATAAGTATCGAGGAGATAGCGAAAGAGCTGAATATCAGCTATTATTATATCTGTCACATATTCAAAAACAAATATGATATTTCCCCGAACACTTACCGACATCAAAAAAGGCTCGAAATCGCCGTTAAAAAACTTATGTCCGGCGATGAAAAAATCTCGGATATAGCAACGTCCTGCGGCTTTAACAACATAAGCTATTTCACAGAAGCATTCACAAAAGCGTTCGGCGTTTCACCGTCTGTTTTCAGAACAAAGTACGCCGACATATGTTGGCACGACTTTTTTAATTACACCGATATCATTGTTGCGATCAATATGGCGAATGTACATTTTGTCTCACCGGATTTAAAGGTCAGAACAGAGGGCTTTGAAACAGTTTCGGTACACGAACCGGATGATAAATTCAAATTCCTGCATGAGGCAGCAATAATCGAGCACCACGGCATTTTATATACATCATGGTACAGTTGCCCTGAAAACGAGCTTCAAGGCTACACGCCCATCTGCGGCAAACGCTCGCACGACGGCGGAAAGACTTGGACAGATATCGAAGTTCTCTGTGAGGACAGAAGCGGAAAAATATTATACTGTCCGCCCGTTTACGGAATATGCGATGATAAGCTTTATCTCTTTGTAAATCAAATGGTAGCGCCGGATCATATGCACTCGCTCGATCTTTACATTCTTAACGAAAAAACAGGCAAATTCGAATTTTTATGGTCACGCCCGATTCCGTTTAAATTAAATACAAACGTCATCCACCTGCCAAACGGTAAGCTCCTGCTTCCCGGCAGGATCGGCGCACTTGACGGTTTCCCGCAAACGCCGACTGTAATGATCTCCGATGACGGTAAAATCGACACAGAATGGCGGCTTGTAACCGTTGCTGAAAACGGAAGTCTGCCGCACGTTAAGTACTTTTTCCATCCGGAAATTTCCGTAATGTGCATAGCAGATACATTATATCTTCTCTGCCGCGACAGCTACAGTCAGGTTCCGCTTGTATACATTTCAAAAGATTTTGGCGAGAGCTGGAGCGAGGCACATTCTCATGACATCCCTGTCATGCGGACGAAAATATACTGCGGCGATCTTGCAGACGGACGTCACTATATCGTGGCAAACACCGATAAAGTCGGTCGCTCCAAGTTATCGTTATATTTAACAAGCGATGACAGCACTGTATTCACAAAGCAAATCGTACTTTTCGATAGCTGCGATGATGATGACGCATGGCAAATGCACTACCCTGCCGCTTGTGAATATAACGGCAAGCTTTATATAATCGCAACAAAAGGTTACAGAAGCGGTGATCGAGGCGCACAGCTGTTTATATTTGATCCGAACACAATATAAAATTTAAGGAGCCGGCACGCTAAGTGTCAGCTCCATTGTTTATTTAATCATCTTCCCTATCGTCATCGTCCTCGTCGTCCTGATCAGGGAGTCGCGTAAGTGTCGCAGCTTCTATCTGATGGTCGAGTACAACGCTCACCGAAATGTGAAGTCCCCATGCTTCAAGCTCAAATGTCTCGCCGTCATCGGGAATACTTCCAAGCTCGGCAAAAACCATTCCGCTGAACGTATCGAAGTCATCCTCGGGCAGCTTAACGTCAAGCTCCTCTGCAATGTCCTCAATCGGAACGTTACCGACGAGCGACCATGTGTCATCACCTGTTTTTGTGAGAGACACTGTTTCCTTTTGTGGATCGTCCTCGTCATTTCCGAGATTTCCAACAAGTCTTGTTATGAGGTCGTTCATCGTTACAATACCGCGCATACCGCCGTATTCATCGAGGACTACCGCAAAGGTCTTTCCGCCGTTTTTCATATTACGGAACAGCACATCCGCCTTGACGCTCTCGGGAACAAAATACGGTGTCTTGACCGCCTTCGCCATAACATTTTCGCGCGTCTGCTCATCAAGTCTGAAATAGTCCTTCAAATAAAGCACACCGACAACGTCATCAACGGATTCCCCACAAACGGGATAGAACATATGACATCTTTCATGGATAGTAGAGTTCCACTCCTCGTCCGATTCATCGAGCCAAAGCATCGTAACATCGGTACGGTGAGTCGCAATTTCGCCTGCAGTCAGGTCGTCGAACTCAAAGACGTTCTGAATGAAGTCACGCTCTTCATCGTCGATCTGACTGTTTTTAGCCGCAGAATCGACCATGACACGTATGTCTTCTTCGCTGACATCGTTATCGTCCTCATTGGGATCGATGCCGAAAAGACGCAGAACACCGTTTGTGGATACAGTAAGCAACCACACAAGCGGCTTGAATACCGTTCCGATAAACGAAACCGTTCCGGAAAGAGAGAGCGCTAACTTCTCCGAGTTGCGCATTGCTATACGTTTCGGAACAAGCTCGCCGAAAACAAGCGTTATAAATGACAGGATAAGTGTTATCAAAATAACCGCAACAGTCTCAAGAGACGACGGGGGGATTTGTGTAACACCAAGGTCAACCAACCATTTTACAATAGGCTCCGAAAAGTTCTCTGCCGCGAATGCCGAGCCGAGGAAGCCGGCAAGGGTTATCGCAACCTGTATTGTCGCAAGGAACTTTGCGGGTTGATTTGTGAGTTTAAGTAACTTTTTTGCTTTTTTATTGCCATCTTCTGAAAGCTTTTCGAGCTTTCCTTCGCTTACACTGAGCACCGCGATCTCCGCACTTGCAAAAACTGCATTAAGGGCGATAAGTATCACCTGAAGCAACAGCATAAGCCATATATTGCCTTCCAAAATAAATCCTCCTGAAATACTTATATTGAGTTAACAAATACGAACACACTGCGAAAAATCATTCACGCAGAGGAAGATTGCGCTCGAGCGTAACCCAAACGGAGATTTCAAATGCAATAGCAGATAAGATCACCGTGCATAAAGGAGGGGTCGTATGGCCGCCGCCATCCATCTTAACATTCACCTCTTTCTTTAGTATATTTAGATTATTATACAATATTTATAGGCATTTGTCAAGTATTATTCCGTCAAATCATAAAAATTGCACATAAAAAGAGGAACCCGACCGCTTTTGCAGTAGGTTCCAGACTCAATTATTTACCGAATTTCGAGAGAAGACCGCCGATTGCATCCTTAATTCCGTCAACCTTGTCATCAGCGTCAGCTTTGTTATCGCCTTTGCCGCCCGGAAGCTTAGCCTTAACGCCGTCAACAACCTTCTTTATCATGTCGTCGGGAAGGTCAATTCCGATAACCCCCTCAATAGTCTTGATAGGATCGCTCTTAAATTTTTCCATCAGCTTGTCGTCGCCCTTTAATTTTGCAACGATCTCTTCAATTTTTTCTTTGATCTTGTCCATGTGTGTGTCCTCCTGAATATATAAATTTTATTTTAATCATCGGTATATGTGCAGGCCTCACCGCACTCAAAATATCTAACGTCAAGCTCCGGATGCTTTTCCTTGATTATTTCGGCAGTATACTTCATACCGTCGCGCTCCGAGCCGATATGCCCCATCATTATAACAGCCTTATTGTGACCGAGCTGTGCCGCTTCTCTGGCGTATTCGCCAAGTCGCCATTCCCATGCTTCGCCGGTTAAAAGTATCTCACATTCATCTCTCGCGATTTCATAAATCTGCGTTCCCGGTGCGCCGAACATACACGAAATTTTTGTTGATTTTCTGTCCCGCTCACCGCAGATTGCAACGCGGCGTATTCCAAGCTTTTTTTCAATGTGCTTTGCAAGCTCGAGCGCAGTCATCGGCGTATCAAGCGTCAGGCGTACAAGGTCAAATTCGTCGGTATATTCAGCCTTTCCTTTAAGATCAAGTGCCGTAAGTTCGCCTGCGGCAATGATATCGGGAGTTGTATAATGAGGATGATCGTGGAAGCGATAAAATGTCATACCGCTTTCTTTGATAAGACGCTTTTTTTCACATTCCTGCTTTTCGTCTGACTCTTTTCCCTCGTGGTTATACCAAAGCGGCTCATGAACAATAACAAGCTGAGCGCCCCAAGCTTTTGCTTGTCTTATAACATCCGGTGTCGCAAACATAGTTACGGCAATCTTATCCGTTTCAATCTCGGGATCACCGGAATAAAAACGGTCAACACTGTGTGAATGGTCAAAATCGTTTGCGAGGGCACAAAGTTCTTCGATAATTTCATTTGCTTTCATATGTAAATTCCCCCATAGAAAATTAAAAATCAATTTGCAATTCCCTGTTCTTCGATAACCGACTGCGCCATTTTGCGCTGTGCCATAACGAGCTTATAGTAAATACCGTGATTTTCAAGTAACTCCGCGTGTGTACCAAATTCGGCAACACGCCCCTTGTCAAGAACGAGCAGCTTGTCGGCGTTACGAAGCGTTGAGAGTCGGTGTGCTATGGCGAAAACTGTGCGATTTTCCGTCAACTTATTGAGCGAATCCTGAATGAGCTTTTCCGTTTCTGTATCAAGTGCGGCAGTTGCTTCATCGAGGATAAGTATTCGCGGATTGTGTATCACCGCACGGGCAATTGCTATACGCTGACGTTCACCGCCGGACAGTGAATATCCCTTTTCGCCAACCATCGTATTATAACCCTCGGGCAGATTCAGTATAAAATCGTGCGCGTTGGCAATACGTGCGGCGGCGATAACCTGCTCATCAGTTGCGTGCGGCATTGCGTAACGGATATTATCGCGTATCGTACCGCTGAAAAGGAAAGTCTCCTGTAAAACCACACCAATCTGTGTGCGCAGTGCATTCTGCGAAATATCCTTGATGTTAACGCCGTCAATGATTATCTCGCCCTCGTTAACGTCGTAAAGACGCATGAGCAGATTGATAAGCGTCGTTTTACCGGAACCCGAGTGACCGACGATGCCGATCATCTCGCCGGGATTTACGTGGAAACTGACGTTTTCAAGCACGGGATTATAGCTCTCATAACCAAACGTCACATTCTTTATATCAACCTCACCCTCAATACGTATATCAAGCGGCAGGTCGATATCTTGAACCTCCTGGTTTTCCTCGATGATCTCAAAAATCTTTGAAAGACTCGTTAAGAAATTTGAAATGTTACGCGGAATGAAGGTTATGTACATAAGCGGCGCATAGATGATATTTGCATAGGAATTGATCTGATGCAGCTCACCAACCAGCATTTCACCGTTAAACAGCTTCAGATTACCGTACCAGAGGATAAGATAGCTTCCAAGCTTTATCGCAAAGCCGAGCAGCGGAAATATCGTATCGAACACCTTTGCATTCTTTTCGTTCTGATTTGCGTGCTTGATCGAAGCCTCCTTGAAGCGTTTGATTTCGTTTTCCTCGCGTCCGAAGCATTTTACAACACGGATACCGTTGAGAATATCCTGCAGCAGATGATTGGTTCGCTGACCGAGCACCCAAAGGCGACGGTTACGCATCTGAACCGACTTCCAGAACTTCGAAATAAGGAAAACCACAAACGGTATCGGAACAAAGATAAACAATGCCATTATCGGGCTTATCACAAGCATCACAATAAGTCCCGTAATAAACGAAAACAGCTGTACAAAAAGGTTCGGAAGCTGGTTTACAATGAAGTCCTGCGACACGTTAACGTCACCGTTTATGCGTCCCATAAGGTCGCCCGTTGATTTACGCTGTACGGACGACAAAGAGAGCGACTGTATCTTTTCATAAAGCAGTGTACGCATCATGAGCGTGAAGCGATTACCCGTTATTGCCGAAAGACGGCTTTGCAGTACCGCGAGCGCACGGTGAAAAAGATCAAGCGAAACGATAGCGACAACAATTAATATAAACTGCGTCATCATATCGGATTTACCGTGCTTTGCCTCATCAAGGATATAATTGTTCAGCGCGATCTTCTGAATCTGCGGAACGACGAATTGGAAGATAACATTGAACACCGCAACGATGAACGGAAAGCACATCATAAGCCGCAAACCCTTGGTCATCGCGAAGATCTTTTTGTAAACCTCCATGTGATCAAGGCAATACGGACATATATTAGTGCCGCGAACAAACGGACGTCCGCACTTCGGGCAGAAACGCTCCTTTTCGGAGTTGGTTATCGGCTCATCCTTTGATGGATCTTCGGCGAGTATTTCACACGCCTTAACGATGACTGCATATCTTGGCAGATGACGTCCCGAAACGAACTGACAGATAAGTGTCGTTCCCTCTCCGAAATCGGCATAGAATCCGCAGCTGCCGTACATGACCTCGGTTTTGAAGCCGGTAGCACCAGCAATCGTGTACTCACAAAGAAGCTTATCATCGAGTATTTTATAAATTTTCTTGTTGGTTATAGCAATAAAACCGGAAACAAATTTGTCCTCCAAAATATTGAATGGGATACAGTACATAAGCTTTTCGCTTTCCTGCATCGAAGACGCGAGGACAGCCCGCTCGGTTTCGGGCAGATCGAACATAAGTCTCACAGACTCACTTCCTTCCCTTTTTACAGGTAGATCTCTATCTTTTTAAGACTCAGAGTATCAAGCTTTGTCGGATCGTGTATCTCAAAAACATTACCGTCGATGTCGTTTATAAGTATGCGTCCGTCCTCGAGAACGCGGATGTTTGAAAACGGATTGTTCATAACAAATGTGACGTGTCCTGCGGTGGTTTCGGCTTCCCAGTAAAGGTAACCGAATTTATCCTTGACCGAGAAAATTCGTTTTATCTGCGGAGTGAAGTATCTTCGGTCAAGCTCCTCCATAAGAAGTGCACGGGTATCCTCGTCAAAATCGGTTATACGGCGTATCATGCCGATCTCTTTGCCTCTGCCCTGCTTTTTTGAATCGGGCTCGCGTACCGATAAAAATTCATCGGGATTCGTAACCGGGAAGGAACGCAGTACAACAACACGCTCAAACTTTTCAGTCTCGCCCTTGTCGTTTACAATTTCAAGCGATATGAGGTTACCGCCCGAAAGTGTAAACTTCGCGTTTTCCATAGTGAGATCAATTGAAACTCTCTCGTTTTCGAGAATCAGATCGCCGTCATCTCCGTCGCCGAGAATATCATTTTTCGGCTTTGTGTTAACCTTTTCGGTAGTTTTCTTATCTTCTGCCATAATATAAACTCCCTTCTTTACATTCCGGCAATGATCTTTTTGTTAGCCTCATTCTGAAGCGTATAAAGCCTAAAGAATACACCTTTTTTCGCGAGCAGCTCGGCGTGTGAGCCTTCCTCCGCGATCTCACCGTTTTCGATGACGAAAAGATGATTGCAGTCCTTGAGTGTTGAAAGACGGTGCGCTATGGTTATAGTCGTGCGTCCCTTGATAAGCTCGGAGAGGGCATCCTGAATAAGACGCTCGGTCTCGGTGTCCATAGCTGCAGTTGCCTCGTCGAGAATAAGTATAGACGGAGCAAGCAAGAGTGCGCGTGCAATTGATACACGCTGCTTTTCACCGCCCGAAAGCGAACGGCTTCCCGTACCGACAAGGGTTTCATATCCCTCCGGCAAACGGAGAATAAAATCGTGTGCATTTGCAGCCTTTGCCGCCGCAATAATCTCCTCCATAGTTGCATCGGGCTTTGCATAACGGATATTGTCTGCGATCGTTCCCTTAAAGAGGAATATCTCCTGCGAAACGATCGAAATGTTTTTGCGAAGCGACTGCATCTCTATTTCCTTGACATTATGACCGTCGATATGTATCGAGCCGCTTATTGTGTCGTAAAGACGGTTAATGAGATTCGCAATTGTGGATTTTCCGCTTCCCGTATGACCGACAAGACCGATATGGTCGCCTGCATTGATTTTAAGCGACACATTTTTGAGTATCGGACGGTTCGCCGCATAGTGGAAGCAGACGTTTTTAAATTCAATATCACCGTTTAATTTTTCGAGATGTATCGGATCTTTTGCATCGGTTATCTCGGGAACGGCATCTATTATCTCGAACATACGCTGTGCACAGTTTGCGGTATCGGTTATCATGTTGGTAAAATTCGTGAAGAAATTAAGCGGTCCGAAAATCATACCGATGTAACCGAGGTATGTTGCAAATTCACCGTATGTCATCTGCTTGTCCATAACCTCAAGACCACCGAAGCCCCAGATGACCTGACTTGATATTGCAATAAGCAATCCGACAACGGGAAAAATCGTAATCGAAATAAGATTAGTCTGTAAATTCGCCTTGGTAAGCTTTTCTGCATACTGATAGAAGCGTGCAGTCTCCTCTGCTTCCTTTGAGAAAGCCTTTACAACTCGAACGCCTGTCAGTGAGTCGCCGAGCATGGCATTAAGACTTGACGAGCGGCGCCACTGCTTTGAATACGATCTCCAAAGCTTCGGTAGCATGAATTTGAATATACAAACGATAATCGGAACGGGAATAAAGACGATGAGTGTCAGTTTCCAATTGAGTATAAAAAGGAAAACTGTCAGACCGATGAAGTTTACCGCATTGATAACGAAGTTCGGAACGCCGTCAATAAAGAATGCACGGATTCGGTCTGCATCGTAATTGACACGTGTGATAAGCCGTCCTGTTTGATTATTATTGAAGAAAGACAGTGACAGGCTCTGCAAAGCCGTGAAGATATCGAGCTTCATGTTGAGCGTTACCTTGGTTGACATCGTTGCATTGGCACGATTTTGAACTATCGAAACACCGAGCGACAAAAGCGCCACGCCGAAAATAAGACCGATAACTATATAGAGATACTTGACATCATGATGCCATACACCGGTCGGCGATATTACACGGTCATATAGGATGAGGTTTGAGAGTATGGGATTTATAAGCTGTATGCCGGAGGTTGCAAGCATACAAAGAAGTACGGTTATAAGCTGGAATTTAAAGGGCTTAAAGTAACCGAGCAGCCTTGCAAACACCGCTTTACGGTTTGTACAGTGGTTACAGATCTTTCTCTCCTGATCGTCATACACGCGTCCGCACTTTGAGCATTTGGCGTTGAACTGATCAAAGATGGGATCATCCTCCTTGACCTCAGCACCGCGAATGAGACGGTTCATGAGATCAACAAAGGCAAAGAGCTTGCGTTTTTTCGCATTGGTAGAGTAAGCAATAACAATCGTCGTTGCGTCCTCGTCGCGCTTCTTTTGGAGCTTTTTTTCCTCATCGTGATCGACCCTTACATCATTTGGAGTTATCTCGATCTCGTGAGGATGGTCTTTTGCGAGCAGACGGTTAGATGAAACAAAGTTGTCAACATATGCATCAGACACACGCTTCATGTCAAATTCACGCAGTACCGCGTTTTTGTAAAGGTCAGGGGTAAATGCGGCATTTGCAAGCTTTGTTTCCTTGTCCGACTTTGCCCCAGCTTCCTCGGCTGCTTTTCGTGCCTTCTTGCGTTTTTCTACTGTGTCGTTATCCGACGTGACTGACATTGCCCATAGCTTTTTTGAGTTTGAGTCAAATGCGAGGAACGTCTCACCGAAGTTACCCTCATGATCAAGGTCAAGCTCGAGTACAATATCAAATGTATCCGTGTCAATTCCCCGATCGGTAAATCCGATACGTGCCTCCTCGGTCAATTTGTCAAGTGGCAGCATAAAGGTGTACGACCGTACTTTATAGTGCGCGGTCTTCTCCTTTCAAAAATTTAACATACTGATTTTAAAAATACTTGTTATTGAATTTTTCAAAAATCAATTGACTTTAAAAAACAATATGTTATAATAAATATACCATATTTTTTTGAAATTTCAAGTAGGATATCGAAATTTATATTTTTTTGGCGACAAGCACAAAATCGCCATTTCATTTTGTCGAATTTGACAATTTTACATTTGTGCTTGGTACTATATAAAAAATCAAAACTTGGCAGGAAGGAGATGACAAGTATGCGTGAAAAAATCTATAATTTTTGCGGTTACGAGATGATTCTGTCACGTCTGAATTCAGTATATCGCATGGATATGACTCGTATAATCTGCCAGGAGCCTCATTCTCACAGCGATAATTTTGAAGTGTTTTACGTAAAGTTCGGCGAATGCAGAATTGAGGTTAATACGGTTTCATATCAGCTGCATATGAACGAATTACTTATCGTACCTCTGAATATGCCTCACCGTATGTGTGCTGTCTCCGATGACGCTGTTGTTGGCTGTTTTGCGTTCAGGCTTGCTGAAAATGAAAAAATGGTCGAGTTTGTCGCAATGGTATCCCCCTGCGCTAAAATATCCGCCTCACCTCTGCTCACCTCACTTTGGGACTGCATAGGCATAAACAATCCGAACACCGACTATTACAGAGAGCGTGACGAGCTTATAGACCAGCTGATTTTCGCGGAAATCGTCACATTGACCATTCAAAAAGCAAAAGTTACCGCACAGTATGAAAACACGAAGATAAAATCATACCTTGATATAATCGACAACTTTTTCTCAAATCCCACCAATTATAATCGGAGCGCACAGGAGCTTGCAGACCTTGCACACATTTCCGTGCGGCATCTTAACCGACTGCTCATTCAGCACCTCGGCGATAACTTCGGAAATCTCATCCGTTACCGCCGTATCGCTCTGGCACAATGGATGCTCAGAAACACCGAAGCTTCAATATATGAAATATACGAAAAGATCGGCTATACCTCAAAATCTTCATTTTTCAAGGCATTCAAAAAATCTATCGGCATGACACCCAAGCAGTACCGCGATGCCGTTATGAAGTTTAAAAGATCAACTGTGTGGGAGGAATAAATCATACCAACCAAGAAATTTAAATTTAACAACTATGAATTTATCACCGCTATCTCAACTCCCACCACCCCTGATATTTTCAATTCATACACAACCGAATATCATTCACATGAAGCAGCCTATGAAATCTTCATCAATATTCGAGGACATATCTCAATCGGTGTGGAATCAAAGACATATGAGCTTTCGGAGGGTGATATATTGGTGATCGCTCCGACGGCACTTCACCGTTCTGAGAATATTTCGGATAACAGCCTTATTCCTTGTCTGAATATTAATATGATCAATTCCGAAAGCTCCGACAAGCTTTTCAAGGCTATCTATCCTTGCTGCAAAATAACCGCTCCCGATTTTTTGCTGTCGCTTGCTCACAGCTTATACCTCGACCGTGATGAATATGACGCCTACACTACAGAAATATTAGAGCTCAAAAACCATCTTTTTATTGCTGAAATAATAC
The DNA here is from genome assembly GCA_964430755.1 of uncultured Lachnospiraceae bacterium. Classification (GTDB taxonomy): domain Bacteria; phylum Bacillota; class Clostridia; order Oscillospirales; family CAG-272; genus Flemingiibacterium. The sequence continues at coordinate 70,971 of CAYSFT010000003.1, forward strand.
GTATGATCCTTAAAACTACCGATAGCGATAAATCGTCGGAAGCCGATAAGCTTAAAGATAAGCTCGAGGTGATCGAAAACTTCTTCGCCAATCCCCTCAATCATAGTCTTTGCGCAAATGATCTTGCCGATATACTCCATATATCACCCCGCCATCTCAACCGAGTGCTTATTGCAAATTACGGCATGAATTTCAGCAGCAAGCTCACATACCACCGGCTTTTCCGTGCATCCTGGCTCCTGCGCAACACATCAATGCCGATCGAAGACATTTATCTTGAGGTCGGCTATTCATCAAAATCAGCCTTTTTTAAGGCGTTCAAGGAATATGCCGAGATGACACCAAGCCAATACAGAAAGTCGTTTATAAAAATAAAGAAAAAGAAAGACTAAAACATTTAAGAAATCCACCTGTGAAACGGAGGTGACCGTTTGGCTCATCTGAATCTCAACTTCGGCAATTACGAATGTGCGATGCGTGTTGACGAAGCGATGCCTGAAAAGGCAATGCACTATGGATCGAAACGTCACTGCAATGTTGAATACGAGCTTTTCATCGTCCTTAACGGAAGCATTACCATGAACGTTGAGGACCATGAATATCAGCTTGAGTCCGGCGACGCACTTCTCATCGCACCTACGAAATTCCACTGTTCTGTCGAAACCTCGGGCGATCTTGTAAATATGATAGTTCCGTTTATGATGCACGACAGCACCGCATCAAAGGACTTTTTCAGGCAGATCACTCCCTGCAGAAAGCTTCACATGAATGATTTTACGATGAGCGTCTGCAACAGCCTCATGGATGAACTGCGGGATAAGCCCGTTTTCTGGCAGGAAGCAGTACAAGCGAAATGCTCGCTCATCATGTCAAATCTTCTGCGACTTTTATCTGACACAACAAGAGAAGAAGATACCCAGCAGGTTCTTGGTCCCGAACAGAGATTTGCAGCGATCGATTCATTCTTCGAGGAATATTCGGGCAAATACGGAACCGAACAAATTCTCGCAGACAGACTGCATATATCACGACGCCAGCTTAACCGCATACTCATGACGCACTACGGCATGAGCTTCCGTCAAAAGCTTCTCCATTCACGTATGGACAGAGCAGCATGGCTTCTGCGAACAACCGACCTGCCCGTTGGTGAGATAAGCGAAGCAGTCGGATATGTTTCGGAAACATCATTCTATAAAGCATTCAAGGGGTATCACAAAACAACCCCTCAATTATATAGGAAAGGATTTAAATAAAACATGGATAGGAAAATTTTCAAAGACGAAATTTACACCGCAAGCGATCTCGAGGCGGCAAAAAAGCTTGATGCGTTTCTGCCGGGAAAGATTTTTGACGTGCATATGCACCTTTCTGACAGACCGTTTTATACCAAACCCGTAAACTGCAATTTTTCGGATTATTACGCTGACACAGCTCCCCTTATGGGAAACCGTGAGGTGGTCTGCAACGGTATCGCAACGCCTTACACTGAGCTTTGCGACAAAGATGAACGCCGTAAAATGACAGATTTCATTGTAAATGAGCTTAATAAATATCCGAAAAATGTCGCCGAGATTCATGTTCGCCCCGATGACACCGTGGAGGATATTGAATCGCAGCTCATCCATCCCGGAATAATCGGATTTAAGTGCTATCACCTTTTAGCCGACCGCAAGGACACATTTAACGCCTCAATCGGAGAATATCTTCCCGAATCTGCTTGGGAGGTTGCAAATGAAAGAGGACTTGTTATTACACTTCACATGGTTCGCCCGAAAGCTCTCGCAGACGATGGCAACCGAGCCTACATAAAGGAAATGTCGAAGCGTTATCCGAATGCAACTCTCATCCTTGCCCATGCGGCACGAAGCTTTGCTGCTTGGACTGCTATTGAGTATGTCGAAGAACTTGTGCCTTGTGAGAACGTATGGTATGACTTTTCGGGAGTTTGCGAATCTCCTGCGATGGTTGCGATTCTTAATAAAATCGGAGTGTCGCGCTGTATGTGGGGTTCTGACTGGCCCGTAACCATGAGCGCAGGCAAAGCCATTTCAATCGGTGATACTTTCTATTGGATCGGCAAAAATGATTTTGAACATTTCAATTCAAAAACCGAGTTTAACACATGGCTCGTCGGAACGGAAAATCTGATGGCAACAAGAGAAGCGTGCATACTCACAAATCAAAACGAAGATGCTGTTGAAGATCTTTTCTATAACAACGCCGCGAGACTTTTTAAGAGATAAATCATGGTTTATGCGAAAGCCCTCATCAGTCAAAGTTGCGAAGCAATCTTTTACAGTTTTCCCCCAAGTGAAGCCTTAAAGTTAGATTGCGACATAAAGTTACCCCAAGCCTTCCCTCGGGGGAAGGTGGCACGCCGTCAGGCGTGACGGATGAGGGCTTCCCACACTCTAAACTATAATTCATACATACTTCGGGGCAAAATGCTGTACATCGCATAAATCTAAGCGGTGTACTGTATTTTTTATAAAAAGATTGACATTTTGTCAAAAAAGAGGTATCATTATCATATAATAATCAGGAAGGACATTCACAATGATAAAATTCTTCAAAAAGCTTTTTAAGCCGAAAAACGAAAACTCCGTCGCGTTCCGCGTTGAAATGGCAAAGCATCTATCGGGACGTGCGATAAAATACTGCTCGGAGCGTGATTCCGAAACAAGCGTTGACACCGTCATCGGTCACGCAGGCTCAATGTCAATAAAGGATGATGAATTTATCGTGCTTTCAAGCTCGGATATCGTTTTCCGCTGTAAAGTGACCGAGCTTCGTGCATGGGAGCTTATGAGTAAGGACGGCGCAATGCTGACCGCTCCCGATCTCACGCAGGACGGACGCGAGCGCACAATTATGGTTTATTACACGTATTATATTAAGTAGATATGGGTAAAATACCAATAGGTTTTGATGGTACTATGAAAAGATAACGCATTTTTTTCAATAAAAATGATGATTTTGCGAAACAGGGTTGACTTTTTTCCTGAAAAAGAGTATCATTATACCGTACGGCATACGCACGTCAAGGTTTATGGGCGATGCGCGTCGTACGGTTTAATTTTTCATTTTGGAGGTAGTTCATTATGACTACAACAACTAACAAGACCCTCCGTATCGGCATGATCGGATGCGGCGGCATCGCAACTAAAAAGCATATGCCTGCCCTTGCAAAAATCGCCGATGTCGAAATGGTCGCATTCTGCGATATCATTGCAGAGAGAGCGGAAAATTCCGCAAAAAAGTTCGGAACTCCCGATGCAAAGGTTTACACCGATTACAAGGAGCTGCTTGCGGACACAACCATCGACGTTGTACACATCTGCACACCGAACAGAAGCCACAGCTTTATAACCGTTGACGCGCTCGAATCGGGCAAGCACGTTATGTGCGAAAAGCCTATGGCGATCAACACCGCAGAAGCCGAAAAGATGCTCGAAGCGGCAAAGCGTACCGGAAAAAAGCTGACAATCGGCTATCAGGGACGTTACCGTCCGGATTCAGTATTTATGCATGAAGAGGCAGAAAAAGGCACCTTCGGCGATATTTACTACGCCAAGGCAACTGCACTTCGTCGCCGTGCCGTTCCCACATGGGGCGTATTCCTCAATGAATACGAGCAGGGCGGCGGTCCTCTTATAGATATAGGCACACACGCACTCGACTTAACCCTTTGGATGATGAACAACTACAAGCCCAAATACTGTGTAGGTACAGCATATCATAAGCTCAATAACGACACACATACCGGTAACGCCTGGGGCGACTGGAAGCCCGAGGAGTTCACCGTTGAGGATTCCGCATTTGGCTTCATCGTCATGGAAAACGGTGCGACGATCGTGCTTGAATCCGCATGGGCACTTAATACGCTCGATGTACGCGAGGCAGTAACCTCTGTTTGCGGTACCAAGGCAGGTGCAGATATGAACGATGGACTTCGTATCAATTCGGTCATCAATTCAAGACAGTGCGTCACCAAGGTTGACCTTGTCCGCGGCGGCGTTGCCTTTAACGATGGCGACAACAGCCTTACCTCTGCTGATATTGAAGCACGTCAGTGGATCGAGGCAATTCGTGAAGACAAGGATCCCTGCGTACTTCCCGAGCAGGCACTCTGCGTAACCAAAATCCTCGAGGGTATTTACGAGTCAGCAAGAACAGGAACAATTTATAATTTCTAACGAAAGGTGCAATTATGAAGTTAGGTGTTTTAACAAACTGTTACGGTCAGAAAACACTTGATGAGACACTTTCGATTTTTGCTTCTCTCGGCATCGAGTCGGCTGAAATAGGCTGCGGCGGTTATCCCGGAAAGGCGCACTGCGATCCGGCTGTGCTGCTTAGCGACCAAGCCAAATACAACGAATTTATTGAAACCTTCAAAAGACACGCAGTTGAGCCTTGCGCGCTTGCCTGTCACGGAAATCCCGTTCACCCGAACAAGGAAATTGCGGCAGGCTTCGAGGCAGATTTCCGTAATGCTATTCTCCTCGCCGAAAAAATGGGAATTGACACAATTGTCACATTCTCCGGCTGTCCCGGCGACCATGACGGCGCAAAGTACCCGAACTGGGTAACCTGCCCTTGGCCGGACGATTTTCTCGCTATCCTCGATTATCAATGGAATGAAGTGCTCATTCCTTATTGGAAAGAGGAGGTTAAGTTCGCAAACGCTCACGGCGTTACCAAAATCGCACTTGAAATGCACCCCGGCTTCTGTGTCTATAACCCTGAAACACTCTTAAAGCTCCGTGCGGCAGTCGGTGACACGATCGGCGCAAACTTCGATCCGTCACATCTTATCTGGCAGGGAGTCGATCCCGTTGCCGCAATCCGCGAGCTTGCAGGTGCAATTTACCATTTCCATGCAAAGGATACAAAGGTTGACACAATCAACAGAAACCGCAACGGCGTACTCGACACCAAGCATTACGGCGACGAAATCAACCGCTCGTGGGTCTTCCGCGCAGTCGGTTACGGAAACGATATCTCATATTGGAAGGACATCGCATCAGTGCTTCGCCTTGTCGGTTACGATAAGGTAATGTCGATTGAACACGAGGACAGTCTCATGACAACCGATGAAGGGCTTTCAAAGGCAGTTGAAGCTTTGAAGCAGGTCATTATAAAGGAACCAAAGCCCGGAACAATGTCCTGGGCATAAGACAATAATTTAAAGAGGTTTAAACAATGAAAAATTTGGTAGTAATCGGTTACGGCGGAATGGGCGGCTGGCACGTACAGCACGCGCTGAAAAGTGACGTCGTTAACCTTCTCGGTATTTACGATATAGATCCCCAAAAGGCAGAGCTTGCCGAGTCCCGCGGTATCCACGCATACGCTTCATTTGAAGAGGTTCTTGCGGATCCCGCGGTTGATATGGTAACAGTTGCAATCCCGAACGACCAGCATAAGCCGGTTGTTATTCGTTCGCTTGAGGCAGGCAAAAACGTCCTCTGCGAGAAGCCGGTAACGCTTTCCTCGGAAGATCTCAAAGACATGATCGACGCCGCCAATAAGGCAGGCAAAATCTTCTCCGTACATCAGAACCGCCGATGGGACGTTGACACACTCGCAATGAAAAAGCTCTACGAAACAGGCGAAATCGGCGAAATTTTCAACATCGAATCCCGTGTACACGGCTCGCGCGGAATCCCGTCCGACTGGAGAGGCATGAAGCAGTACGGCGGCGGTATGATCTACGACTGGGGTATTCATCTTATAGACCAGATCCTGCAGATCGTACCCTCGAAGATCGACACAGTTTTCTGCCGTCTTGACCATATCACCAACGACGAGGTTGATGACGGCTTCAAGCTCGAGCTTATGTTCGAGAATGGCTGCCGTGCATACATCGAGCTTGGTACATACAATTTCATTCCCCTGCCCCGTTTCTATATGCAGGGTATGAAAGGCACAGCGCTCATCACCGACTGGCGTGAAAACTGCAAGGTTGTCAAATGCAAGGCGTGGCACGAATCTGACGTTATGCCGGTTGAAACAGCGGCAGGTCTCACTAAGACCATGGCACCGCGTGACAGTATAACCGTTGACGAATATGAGTGTGAGCGTCCCGTATCGGATGTACACGATTATTACCGTAACTTCGTCAAGGCAATAGACGGTATCGAACCGCAGCTCGTAACGCATGAGCAGATGATGCTTGATATGAAGGTTATGGAAGCGGCATTTAAGTCAGCAGAGCTCGGACAGGTAATAAAATTCTGAATAAATTGAGACGGCTTCATAAACGGAGCCGTCCTTTTTGCCCCTCATCAGTCAAAGTTGCGAAGCAATCTTTTACAGCTATCCCCCAAGGGAAGCCATTAAATTAGATTTGCGTACATAAAACAAAAAATCTGAAAGTTCTTTTGATACAACGCTATATTTCATCTTGTGCTTCAGACTCACCTAAAGCCTTCCCTCGGGGGAAGGTGTCGCGCCGAGGGCGTGACGGATGAGGGCTTCCGCGTTAAGCTATATTTATTACACGTCCCCATTGATTTTTTCATTTAATTATGGTATAATTGAAAAAACTTGTTTTAAGGAGCAAACTCAAAAATGGCAATGGTAGATTTACTTGATATGCATAAATATTTCATTCTCCAGCATCTTCGTGAGGGTGATATAGCCGTCGACTATACAATGGGAAACGGTCACGATACCGAATTCTTATCGAAAACTGTTGGTGAAACGGGACACGTGTACGCTTTTGACATCCAGCCGTCCGCGCTCGAATCAACAAAAAAGAACCTCACCGCCGCAGGATGTGCCGAGAACTATACTCTCATCTGTGCGTCACATCACCGCGTCAAGGAGTTTGTCGATAAGCCGGTCAAAGCAGGAATGTTCAACCTCGGATATCTTCCCGGAAGCGACAAGAAAATCACCACAATGCGCGACACAACGCTTGCCGCAATCGAAGCCGCAATCGAGCTTATGGACAAGGATGCGATCATACTCATCGCTGTATACCCGGGACACGCAGAGGGCGATATCGAGGGGCAGCTCGTTGGCGAACGTCTCTCAAAGCTTGACCGAAAGCATTATACCGTCGGATGCTTCAAAATGGTCAACTCACCGACAAGCCCGTTTTTCTATATAATCGAGGGCAGATGATGAAACGCTCGTTTCTTAATCTCATAACTGTTGACGGAAGAATGTGCCGCCTTGCGGAGTTTGGATTTTTCGCGGATTCACCATCGTTTGATGATAATGATATCGTTTTCCGGAATGGAGATAAATATAAACGCTTCAGCCTTGATACGGGCGCAATATCCGAAGCAGCACCGCCCGAAAGCACCACAGTGCACACATCGCCAAATGGAAAACACACTCTGCGACTTGAATTTGCCTCAGCAGTTATAGATACCATCGGATATGTGCATATGATACTGCACGACAATGAAGCAGAAACCGAAACCGTGCTCACACGCTTTATGGGGTGTGCCGATTCGATCGGAGATGTGCCGTTTTCGTCTGATTCAGAGCGTATCATCTTTTTCGGTTACCCGGCTGAGGAGTTTGGAGTTTAAAGGATAATTTTTATTGAAACACTTGACTGCTTCCTATTTTTGTGGTATAATGATTGTCGCCAAACAAATCTAAATAACAAGATAAGGTATTCCTTTCTTTGACTATAGGGGTATTGTACCCTTCTGTATATGCAATTCAATTTGAATTCGGTAAAAACGTGATTCCACTTGAATTGCATTGAGGTTTACCTTTTTGTGTTTGAGATTTGTTTGGCGACAATCGGAGTTACGTTTTTCGGTGTGTGTAGCTTCGGTTAAACAATCGCAAGGAAGAAAGATAAAAAGGCGATACAATGGGCATTTTGCTTGTTGTATCGCCTCATTGTTTATT